>CAXGXL010000182.1:0-6897 GCA_964013555.1 uncultured bacterium | reverse complement strand
CCAACGATTTTATCGAGCATAAGACCCAAAGCGCGATTATTGCGAGCCGCCCTTAAACCATCGGGACGAGCCGCTCTTGTCAATAATAACAAAAGAGCGTCCTCCTCGATTCGATTGGCTAGTTCAAGAGTAGGCTTGCCCCCTAATGCACGTTCTAATCCCGGTATTTCAAGATCTACAAATGTATCCATCGAAAATCCGGTTGCTCGAGTTCGAAAACTAGTCAACATACCATCGCTCACGCCCCCAGCACCTGCACCTAGAACTTTGTTAGCAACCCGCCCACCTCTGACAAAAACAAATCCATCGCCCTTGGCGACCTTTTTGCTCAGGGCAAGATAAAGAGGATCATTGGGCAAACCCACCCCAGCTGCCGAAAAGTCTGTCTTCGCTATTCGCCGTGCTGCGTCCCGCAAATCGTCCTTTCCGTCCGCCAACGAAAGCAGAACGTGCCCCCGAACATAAGCCCAAGATAAAATAGGAACCGATGCTGCGCCAAATGGGCGCCCCAAAACCTTGATCTTAACTCCCTCATGCGCCTCTTCAGATACCCGGTTCGCTCCATCTAAAGCAGCCATCAAATCAAGCAAAAACTTTTCAAATTTGACCTTATCCGAAATAGAAAGAGCTGCAATCGGATGAGGGGAGGCTCCTTCATTAAAGACCAGAACCCCTTTGCTCAACTCAATACCCTCTTTCTCCAATGGGGCTAGTTCCAATATATCAAAACCGATTTTTGCCTTAAGGCCGGCCCTCACTCGACGCAGCATGCCCGCACCTGCGCGTTTGGTTGCACGCTCAATAAAGCGGTCTAAGTGAGTTCCTAACTCCAAGGCATTCGGTACCCACAAAGCGCCCCCCGCTGAAGCTGGAGCCAAATGCAAAACCGAAGCTGGCTCGTTTTTGTCGCAGCCCTTGCAACTCAACAACGAAAGTAGAAAAACCATCGTCGGTATTACCAATATATTTTTTCGCATGCTGAACTCGTAACACGAATGAGAGAACGACACTATATTGATAAAGTGCATCATTCTGAAAATAGTACCTTGGCAAGTGAGAGCTGAAGCAATAGGGTCCCACCTTCCGGAACATCCCATCTTCCGGTCAAACTTTCTGGGGAGAAAGACCGTGCGTCCATATTCGTTTATATTCTTGTGCCTTTTCTTTTTGAGTGCTCTAACCGATTGCAATTGCGAAGATCAATTGGGCTCCGTTCTCGGAGAAATCGAATTGTCCCTTTGCGATCGAGGCGAAAGCTGCGGGTGCCTGGTATTAAGCGACGACAATCAAATGATTGATTTTGGAACCGTCGCCGAGGGCATGAACGCTCGTCGCATTCTCCGGATTGAAAACGCCAATCAACCCCAAAAACTCATTGTCAATAGAATCGCGGTGGAAGATGCTTCTGGAGTATTTCGCCTTGGAACAGTTTCCAAATTCAGCGGCTTTCCAGACCAAACCGACGAAGTTGAAATTACAACTCACGATTTCGCCAATGGCGACTTAGTCTTGTCCGGCACCGAATACGCCGAGGTCTACTTGGATTTCACCGCTTTGAATACCAGTGAATTCTCGGGTACGGTTACCGTAACTTCAAACTCACGAACCCGCTCTAGGTGGTCCATCAATTTGCGAGCCGGAGCAGGTAGCTCAAGCATATGTCTTCCAAACGATGAATGCGGGAGTGGGAGTATCTTGGACTTCGGCACCTTCAATGATAGCGAAGTAGGCCCTGACTTGGCAGATGCGCTGGGTCGCCCCTTGGCGTTGGGTACCGAGACAATATCCGTCACAAACACCGGTTCCGGGGAAGTTCTTGTTGCAGTCGAGCTTACCAACGACGGTATACCAGAGACAATTCCTGGTGAACTCGTAGGCTCGAATGGAGTTTTCTTTCTCAGCGACGCGGGGTGTTTAGTCGTAGGCCCGGGACAAACCCTCGATATCCCCATTGAGTATCGCCCATCTACTGCAGGTGAACACCATGGTGAAGTTGTAGTGGCGGGCTTAGGTGCTCCCGTGACCATTCCCTTAACCGGTAAAGTCATCGGACCTCATATCTGCTTTCGAACCGAAGACGACCACCCCCTCGACTCGCAACTCCAGTTCGGTAATGCTCCTTCTTACACCACCGCCCAAAACGTCACAGAAACCCGCAAACTATGGGCTAGTAACTGTGGGTACGATTCAGATCTTGTCATTAGCTCGGTGAGCCCTGCTCCTCAATCGAGTGATGAATTCACATCGCCCTCCCTGCCATGGAGCTCCCAAACACTAGCGGTGGGCGAAGAGGTAGAAATCCCTGTAACATACGCGCCGCATATAACCAGCGCATTGGGTTCCAACTCAACAGGACGCTACCTCTTTGAAAGTAACGATACATTTCGGCCGACTTCCGCCGTAGATCTCATTGCGCGCATCGGGCAGCCCGAACAGTGTATTCTGGTTCCGAGCCCCAGCCCCGTTGACTTCGGATGGGTTGCCCAGGACGAAGCAGGCGTTGGAGATGACTGCGATAGCCTCCCCATCGCTCTACCGGGTTGCCAAGAGCTCATCTCACGAGTGATGGAAGTGACATTTACCAATATTGGACAAAGACCCTGTACCGACATAACCCTTGCTAGCATTGTTACCGACGCCAATAGCACCGATATGTTTCAATACCACAGCTCCGGCAACCCACCCTCCACCTTTTCATTAGGCGCAGGAGAAAGCTCCCAACCGATTCAATTACTCTTTAAACGCAGCCCTATCGATACTGCCGGCGATCATTTCGCCAATCTTCCCTATACTTTTGCGGAGATGAACAACCCGCAACAAGTGCTTCTTAAAAGCAGGGCCGGTGGCTCTCCAGGCTGCGCAGTGAGTTTTCAACCAACAACCCCACCGACTCTCTTTTGCAATGCTGACTCGCTCAATTTTGGTAGCGTTAATATTGGTCAACAAAAAACCATTGAACTTAAAGTTATCAATTCAGGCTCTGCAGAATGCAACGTAACCAATATTCAGCGTTCCGCCACCACAGCAGGCGTATTCAGTTTCAGTAGTACCGAACTACCTGGCGTCATTCCCGTCAATGAATTCAAAACGATCCAAGTGCATTTCGAACCCGTTCCCCCCTCAGGCAACAATCCCTTTGAAGAACTTCCTTTCTTATGTGCTCTCAACCAGCTTGAATTAAGAGTTAACAGTGGCGCCAACGGAAGCAGCCAAACCGAAAGCGTAGCCCTAGCAGGAAAAGGAACTCGACCTGACATCGATGTTATTCCAGGGCAGATCGATTTTGGTTTGGTGACCGTAGGATGCTGCTCAGACTGGGAGCGGGTAGCAATCTACAACTCAGGCGATGGCACCCTAACAATCAATTCTCTAGGCATCCTAGCGACCAGTGATCCTGGTTTTGAAACAACGCAACCTTCAACGATGTCCCTCCCCCCAGGCTCAAGTACAGAATTTGACGTTCGATACTGCGCAAACGCAGTTGGGGACTACACGGGAGTGGTCGAAATTCAATCGACCGACGACAACGAAGAGATTTTCTCTGTGCCCATGACCGCTGAAGGCACACTCGATGGCAATGGCTACGATGAATTTCAACAACCCGAACGCCCATTGGTGGATGTATTATTTGCCGTCGATGACTCTGGCTCAATGAGTGAAGAACAAAACAACCTAGCAAGCAATTTCTCGTTTTTTATAGATAGTGCTAGTACCTTAGATACCGATTACCACATCGGAGTTGTAACAACGGATTCTGAGTCCGATCAACGAGGGAAGCTCTATTCATGTTCCGGCAATCCACTTTGGATAAACGATCGCCAATCGCCATCGGTTCAGCGCAGTCAATTTGATTGCAACGTTCGAGTTAGCGATTCGGGCCGCCCGAGCTCAGATAATAAAGAATCGCCGCTGCAAGCAGCTCGCCTTGCACTGGATTATCCCAACATCACGGACTTTAACGACGGCTTTTACAGGGAAAATGCGAAACTCTATGTTATCTTAGTCACAGACGAAGAAGACCAAAGCGATGGGACCGCACAATTATATGTGGATTACTTCCGGAATCTAAAGGGCGTTGGCAACACTGACTTGCTAAATATCTCCGCCATTGCAGGTCCTCCACCCAATGGATGTGACACCGCAGAAAGCAACCAAGTTGATTACGATGCCGTCAATATGGTGGGCGGACAATTCCGCTCCATTTGCAGCGCGGATTGGTCCAATATGGTCTCTAGCTTAGGGCTAGATGTATTCAATGCTCGACGCCAATTTCCTCTAAGTCGTCCGGCCACCGCAGGTACCTTGCAAGTTCGGGTCTGTGACGATGATGGCGCCGGTAATCCAACCAACTGCCAAACGGTTCCCATGAGCTCCAGCAATGGTTGGACCTTTGATGCGGCTCTCAACGCAATAACGTTTCACGGTTCAGCTATCCCGGGTCCTTCCGAGATTGTAACGATCGACTATGAATCAATCTGTTTTGAATAGAGAAATCGAAGCCAAATTCATGGTCTCCCAATTACCTATTAATTGGGAGACGAACCCTCATGAATTTCTAGAACAAGGATATGTTCTCGCCTCCCCGAACCATTCGCTGCGACTGCGTCGAATAGGCGATCGCTTTGTTCAAACCATCAAAACCGGCCAAGGACTCAATCGCCTGGAGGTTGAAATTGAACTCACACAAGCTCAATTCCAGGCACTTTGGCCCCTAACCCAGTCCAAGCGCCTCACTAAAACACGCTATGCGATTCCTATTGCCGGCAATCTGGTAGCCGAGTTGGACATCTATCATGGGTCTCTTAAAGGATTAATGACCGTTGAAGTGGAATTCGAAACTGAAGACCAGTACCATCAATTCATAAGAGGAGCACTTCCTAGTTGGTTTGGCAAAGAGGTTACCGGTGATTCGAAATTCGTCAACCAAAATCTGGCACTGAATGGCTGGGCCCAAAAAGCGGGAGATTAACTAAGACCTCCCAATTGCAAATTGCGAATTCTATGACAATCGAGAAATAACAAGCTTATTCTTCCCTTAATGGTTCTTGTTTTTTCAGAAGCTCTAATGCCTCTTGCTGAGTCAAAATCTGGCATCCAAGAGCCTCAAGCTTATGCCGCGGTAAATAGGGCACCGAATCTGGAGCCTCAAAGGAGCCGGAGAAAGAAGTGCTTACCCGAATGGACTTTCCTTTCGCTTGCAACATCTTTAGAACTTTAAGAACTGCCGGCTGGGCAAAAAAGTTGTAGTCCCCAAGACCTACCAGAATAACCTTATTGCTTTTCGTACTCTTTAACTCCTGAACTATATCGTATTCGGATTTAGTAGGATTGGACAAAACAAGCTCGTATCCATACTTCGCTAGAGACGAGAGCTCTTTGGGAAGAAATCCTAAACTGCCTTTGGAGACTTGCTCAAAGGGCTCCAACTTCGTGCCCGATTTTTGTAGGCGAGTGCTTTGCTCTACTCCGAGGCAGTAGACTTGATCTTCATTAGGAAAGCCCACAAAAAGCGCAACGGTCTTCGCTTCTTGTTCCACTTGAACCTTGTGCAGTCTTTTCGCTAAGATTCGTTGGGGGATGTTCGATGTCATACTGGTGGCAATCAATACCTTAGATCCGGTTTTGCCAATTAGAGGGCCCAATTCATCGACAATTCGGTTCACTAAAAAACCAGCGGAATCGGTTCCGAATTCTACCAGGAGCTCAGTAGCACCAAGCTCTATTGCTTTTTTGAGCGAGTCAAGAACCCCGTCCATGTCAGCGCGAGTCATTTGTGAGCTATCAACCGGCGTCTTGGCTATGATGCTAGTGTTGTATTCCTCGTGCGCTTCGCCTCTTCTTCGACTGGGCTGAAGCACGCCATCGGTCTGGTTACACGAAATCGTGCCACCCAAAGTAAAGACGATTACCTGCCCCTTCTTAACGGCGCGTCGTATACAAAGAATATCTTGGTGCGTCAGCCGAAAGTGGGACAAAGTCTGAGCTTGTGCGCGCTTCCGCCCCCCGACCATTAGTGGCTCTAGGGTACTTTTCAGACGATCGAACGAAGCGTTCTTTATGACGCTTTTACCAGCTTTAACCGTTCGGGGTACCACTATATCTGCGCTGAACTCAGTCAGAATGGACTTCATTTCTTGAGAATCAGAAATCCTAGTGCTGGGGGCAAACACAAATTTAGGAGATTTCGGTGAATCAATTCTCGCAATGGCTTCATTGCATATGGAGGGAATCATCATTTGAATATCTTTAGCGCAATCAATTCGGGGAACTTCCGTTTTGCCCCTTAGGGCGAGTCCTCGGTCCATAACTCCCCGCTTGTTGAATCAAGCCCGTGTTTAAATATCGGAGGCCTATACATTTGGTTGCTCGTTATCAAAGCTTACCAACCTCCTTTTCGGAGAAATTCGAGCTTTCGTGAGCGACGTTTCGTAGGCTCAGTGGCAAAACACCCCAAGCACAGTCCGATTTGGGTCCCAAAGCGCCTAACACCACAAAAGCGATGTGAAGCTCCCGCTCCGTATTAGCCGCGATTTTACCCTCGCACCGATCTTCTGAGATCATTTTTCCAGCATTCCAAGCCGGCTGCTCTACCGAAGAAAGCTCGATACTCTGGTGATAATTCGTTGAACCGTTCTCGATTGAGCAATACGGCAATTAGTTTCGCGTCAATCTTGGCAAACACCTCACGGTACGCTATTTGGCGCAGCGATGTGGATAGGGGACAGTCGTAAGTGCCCCGATTAATGATTGAAGAGATCGAAGATGGTTTCCCCAAACCCCCTAGATCTCTGCCTATTTCCCTCGGAGGGAGCCATGAAGCAGTTGCTGAATTCTTCGTTTGTTATCCTATGCATGCTCGGCTTGGTTGTGCTGGGAGTATTGAATACGTGCCAACTC
>CAXGXL010000181.1:0-6897 GCA_964013555.1 uncultured bacterium | reverse complement strand
ACCACTTCCGAAGCATATGGCAGCTCAGAAACTGCTAAATCGCATACTAATTCTTGCTCAAGTACCATATTAGGATCGGAATCTACTTCCTCACCGCATCCAAAACCAGCCATCAGAGCTGAACAAAGGCATATTAATAAAGGCCGTTTACTCAAGAGACAATCCATCTATTCAACAGGATTGAGTTTAGTCCATTTAAATCCCCCGCAACCTTCACCATCTAAGTCTTCCAAATCCGACCCATCCGTCGCAGCCATCGCCTCTTCAGCTGTAGAATGACCATAGGCAACAGTGCAATAATGGAGCGTTCCATCAACATTGATATTAGTCCAAACCAATTTATTGTATTGTCCAGGGTTGTATTCGGCATCCTCCGGGTTTTGGGTTATCGCTATATTCGCCGAATTGTCATAACTAACAACGGTCGACGAATTCCATGAGTGGGAAGTAATGTCTTCAGCGCCCCACTCCGTCTCCCAAGTTCCGTGAACCTCAATCGCGGGAGCCAATTGCGTCCAAGGAAAACCACCGCAGCCTTCACCATTAAGGTCGCTCGCATCGGCTTCCTCCTGGGAATTTGCAGCAGCTTCAGCGCTTTCCTGTCCAAAAACCACGATGCAATAATGAAATACTCCGTCTGCTATATCGGTCCACACAACTCGAGAGAATTTACCAGGATTGTACTCCGCATCGCTCGCTTCTTGAGTAATAGCTGTGTTCGTTGTGTTATCAAATTCGACAATCGCAGCTTTATTCCATTTGTCGACCGTTACAATATCTGTGCCCCATTGACTCGCCCAGATCCCGAGAACCTCTATCACCTCTGGACTTGTGTCCGGCTGGTCGCTGCTCGTGTGGTCATGGCCACAAGCCGCCAAACTAACTGAAATAAGGGTAGTCAATACAATATTCTTCAACATGATTTCTCCTAGAGAGAGCTCAACCAAGGTGTATAAACTGGTGTTGGATTTCGTAAACGAAAACGCCACCGCTGCTTCCACCCGAAGCTCGCTGGTATGTAGTTAACGCAAGATTGAAATATCCTGGCTTACGGCTCATTCCTTCTTCGACCCTTCCCGGCTTAAAGCCAGTGGTTGCACCGAAGTCGTACCGAATCACAGTTGCGGGGGCAGCATCGGCTTTGCACCGATTTCCTCCAAAATTGCCCTTATCGATTTAGAGTAAAACTCAAATTGTGTCAAACCCGCACTAAAACCTTAAGAGAAAATGGCAGGTTGGAGTTATCTCCAATCCCAGCGGCTCCAAATGAAAACGAACCAGGCCCCCCCTATACCCCGCAACCAGAAACCCCAAAAGCCCACACTTTTTGGGTAGACCCCTCGATGCCAGACAGCTAAGGTAGCGCGGCGATCTCCTACAAAACCTGGCCCGGAGTACTTAGAGTGAAAGCTGTCCCATTGTTTTTTTGTCTTGGAGCTAGTTTAAGTTTGTCTTTAGTTCTTGGCTGCGGAGGGCCGAGCGATCCGTTCCTCACATTTGAAGACCAACTCAACCATGAATCGGCAATCATCAACGGTGAGCAATGCAGCAAAAAAATCAATCCCAGTGCCGTAGCAATTATGAACTGGCTCAAAGTGGACTACAATAGCTGGCTAGGACTCCAAGAGCTCCGGGTGCCATCATGCACCGGAACGCTCATTGCTCCGGATACAATTCTCACAGCAGCTCACTGCCTCGACGTAGAACTCCTGAATCTAGAAGATGCTCAACTACTTGATTCGGAATTTCATATAACATTTGAATCAGATCTCTCGGTTTACGCAGAATATCCCGCGACCCCCTTTCCGGACGACTCCATAAAGGTACGAAAAATCGTACCTCATCCGGACTTTGATATTCAGACTCTCCAAGGCGTGGATGGGCCAGGAGATCATGCCGACATTGGACTTATTTTCCTAGAAAAACCCGTTACAAACGTCGAGCCTGCAATTGTGATCACCCCGGTAGAAGCCTCCCAAATTAAAATTCATACCCCAGTCAAGATCGCCGGCTGGGGAATGCGTCAACCGGAACAGACTAGTCCAAACCGAAATAATTCAAGCAGTATTTCTGGAATCAAGCATTGTGCGGATTCTGAAATCAATGAATTGGGTGAAAAAGAATTTCAAATCGGCAGTGATACTCACTCGTCTCGCAAATGTCATGGCGATTCTGGTGGGCCAAGCTACATGGATGTTGTCACCACATCCGTACGCTATGAACGAGTCATCGGCATCACCTCCCATAGTTATGATTTCAGCGATTGCTACAAAGGTGGCGTCGATACCAGAGTCGATGTTTGGTACGATTGGATTGATAAGCAAATGAAAGAACATTGCGCAGACGGAACTAGACCGTGGTGCGAGGTAACTGGAATCATCCCCCCCGAATACTACGATCCCCCAAAAGTCGTCGAAGAATCCGGTTGCAGCTCGCTGGGAGGACCAAGTGCATTATTACTGATTGCATTCGGCCCACTCTTACGGAAACGCCTCCGCAGAGCCACCGACTGAGCTTGCTTTCCTTCATTTTTGGACCAAAAAGTTTCTTTCCTCGCCCTCCCACTCCCTCCAGGGCGACTCTTCAATGCCGCCCAAAACCGCAGAGAAAGACATAAGCCCCTAAAATATTTGGGTAAAATACCCCTTGCACAACCGAGTGGCCGCTGCGCCCCCCAAAAGCCTCACGAAAAATTAACCCCTTCCCAATTTTGTGAAGCCATGGTAAGTCCGCTCTTGCCCCATTGATGACAATCATGATTACATAAGTCATGTACTGAGGAAAGCGATTCCAAAAGAAGAAAGTTGAACTAATATGAGTGTTTACGTTCTATATGAAAATGAAGATTGGATGCCCCCTCTTCGTGTGGCTCTCGATAAGTTAGAAATACATTACGAAGAAATCTTCATGGATGGTGGCACCATCGACATGGCAACACCTCCTAACCCCGGAATCTACATCAACCGAATGAGTCCTTCATCTCATACGAGAGGTCATCAAGCGGGAGTCCACTTCGCGCGAGAATACATTGCCTTTCTTGAGTCACACGGCTGTCGAGTAATCAATGGAAGCCACACATTTCGCCTCGAACTTTCCAAGATACAGCAATACTCTGCCCTTCAGGCTGCGGGAATCAAAACTCCCCACACAATTGCCGTCGCAGGAACATCAACGATGCAAGAAGCATCCCGGCAGATGGCTGCGCCGTTCATCACAAAACACAACCAAGGCGGTAAAGGACTCGGAGTTCAACTCTTTCGGGACCATAGCGGGTTTACTAAGTTTATCCAAAGCGGAGCTTTTGAAGACTCACCTGATGATATCAACTTGCTCCAAGAATACATTGAACCCGCAGAACAGTTCATTACTCGCGTAGAAATTGTCGACGGAAAATTTCTTTACGCACTGCGCTCCTCTACAGAAGATGGCTTTGAACTGTGCCCTGCTGATGCATGCAGTATTGGAGACCAATTCTGTCCAGCACCTGGCTCGGAAGGAAGCAAAACTGATAAATTTCAGGTTCGCCAAGACATTGACGAAAACGATTCTCTAGTACAAGCCTACCTTCTCTTTTGCCGAAATCACCAAATTGACATCGCCGGAATTGAATTTGTGGAAGACTCAAAGGGCAATCGATACACGTACGACATCAACTGCACCAGCAATTATAACGGTAACGTCGAAGACCAAGCCAAGATCTACGGCATGGACGCTATCGCAGCATTGTGCAAACGTGAGTTGGATAAATTAAACCCTGCGGCTCACTCCATTGCAGCCTAATCCCCCCCACTATCCCAGCTAATGTCCCTCTACTAAAAGTTTTGGAAAAGGGTTTCTTTGACCACTAATGCCCCAATAGCTCTCCCTAAGCTCTTGTTTGCGGCTCTTAGCTCGACACTAACATTCTGTATCGCGTGTCTTGCTATTTGTGATAATGCTCCTGCATAAACAAGGTCTACACATGATAAAACTGTCTTCTGAACAAATTAGAGAAATATCCGGACGAACAGTAGCACACTACAATTCCCGACCCGAAGATTTCTTTGCCGGAACCCGTGACCACGATGTTTCCCAAAATATCAAGACACTGCTTGAACACATCCAAGGTAAGCCACCGTTTCGAATCTTAGACTTTGGTTGCGGACCCGGTCGAGATCTACTGACCTTCAAGAAACTCGGCCACCACCCAATTGGTCTTGAAGGGGCTGAGAAATTCTGTGCGATGGCCACCGAATATGCCGAATGTGAAATTCTGCATCAGGATTTTCTCAACTTGGATCTGCCCGAATCGACATTCGACGGCATTTTTGCAAATGCGAGTCTCTTCCATGTTCCGCTACAAGAACTATCGCGAGTTCTCACGGAACTAAGAATCTCCCTCAAATCAAGCGGCGTTCTCTTTTCTTCCAATCCACGGGGCAACAATGACGAAGGCTGGAACGGCAACCGCTACGGCAGTTACCACTGCTGGGAATCCTGGAAAAGACTGATGACCGAGGCCGGATACGAACTAATTACTCACTATTATCGACCACCTGGATTACCTCGAGAGCAACAACCGTGGCTTGCAAGCGCTTGGCGAAAAACGGAATAAACCGCTCTTTCTCCTCCAATCCGGCGTGCTCCTCAACTCCCCTTTGTAGGGAGGCATCCCACATTCCAATCAGCCGCCGTTTTAGTGCTAAAATGAAACTTGAGCGAGAGAGGAGAAAGAACAATGCAGCCTTGTGCTGAAATAGTGATAAACGAAATGCGTTTAACTCTTGATAGCCCCTCAAATCCTCCGCTGGGCACAACTGCAATTAAAGGGAGCATTCTCTACTCTAGCTCTATGCTAATTGCCTCTCTCGACGTGAATTCCCTTTGGTTACTCAGCCCCTTCCCACTTTCTCAAAATCAAACTGGAGTCCCTTTATCTTCACTACACTTCAATCGAACCGAAAAGAGTAGACTCCCAGTCACGGCTAGTTCATGAAAACCGTTCTAATAACCGGATGCTCCTCCGGTATCGGACGAGAGTTGGTAAGTGCCTTTCTTGGGTCAGGCTGGCGGGTCATCGCAACAATGAGACGTCTTCCCGAACGTCGTGCTCTTTTCAAAAGCGAACTCTCCCACTACAAGACTCAGCTTGTCTTGCAAGAGCTGGATGTCGCATCGGCCACGGATCGCGCAAAACTTGTTTTGGAATTGGGGGATGCCCCTTTGGACTGTTTAGTCAACAACGCAGGTTTTGCTTTATTCGGTGCGCTCGAAAATGCCGCAGAAGAACAAATCATCGCTCAAATAAACGTTAACTTAACCGCCCCCATTCTACTAACCCAGGCCCTTCTCCCAAAGCTGCGCGCTAGCAAAGGCTCCATCATCAACATTTCATCCATGATGAGCTTCGTTGGTTTTCCTTTGTCCTCGATCTACTGCACAAGCAAGGCCGGATTATCCATGTTCTCCGAATCCATGTACCACGAATTGGCCCCTCATGGAGTGAGGGTCGCACTGATAGAGCCAGGGGGATATCGAACCAATTTCTCTTCCAATATTCAATGGTCGAATCGCAACGAACCAGCCTACCAAAAATTGACCGAAGGATACAAACGCCTTCAAAAGAGAATTAGCTCACGCAAGGGGCGCTCGCCATCTTCGGTCATTCAAAAAATAGTGACTATAGCCGAAGCAAAAAGCACCACTAAACTAAAGTACCGAATCGGTGCGGACTCGCTCCTTTCTGGTCTTTTCCACAAACTTTGTCCTAATGGATTGCGTTTGCGAATTTTGCGACGCATGTTTCGAAAACTATTTTCGTAAGCGAACTCCCGCTGGGGTTAAAGCCCCTCCTCCATTGAACCTCCCTGTGAAGATTAAGGCGCTTTCTTTTCCAATGTCCCCCCCAAGACAATCTTCGCAATGGCCCCAAAGGCCAAAATCCCCCAAAAAAAACAAAAAGTCATAATAAAAACATGAATATATAAAAGGCGGGCAACACGCCTACCATCTGACCGAAAATCCTAACGCAGGTCTGATTTTGTTAACGAATTCAATACCAAACCCGCTATGGCAACAATAACTGGTATAGAGCGCCCGCTAAACGAGCAGCGCCCCGCAATGATTGATCTCGAGGTGTGATAACGATGTCAAAACACAAAATATCCTTCTCAGAAAACAAGTACACACCCGTGATGGTTTCTGAAGGCCAAAGTCTTTCTGAAGAAATGGACGCAAGTAACTCCCCCCTACTATTTGGATGCCGAACCGGAATTTGTGGCACATGCATCATCGAAGTAGAAGCCGATGGCCTGCCCCCTCCATGCGAAGACGAAAAGGAAATACTGGAGATCTATTCTCCAAACAATCCAAAGGCTCGCCTAGCATGTCAAATCGATGTTCGCTGCAATATCCACTCTAAACCCATCGAATAAACCCATGGCAGAATTTCTCCACATAGTTGCGCCTGAGACGTGGGTTTTGTTCATATCCTTCTGGAGCTTGGTTGGAGCTACTCTGGCCACCCCGACCGGACGAGAGACTATTGCCGCAAAAAACGGCGAATCTTGGATATTAGACACTCTTTGCCTTTTTGTTCAGGGGGCGGGCGTGCCTTTGCTCCAAACCGTAATGATAACTAGCCTGCTTGCCCACCTCTTTCCCTCGAGCAGCAATCTCCTTCAAATCCCCCCAGCTCTGGCATTCTTATTGTGTTTTGTTGGAATAGATTATCTCTATTATTGGAACCACCGAATTCTGCATTCGCGAAAGTTCTGGCCCATTCACGTAGTCCACCATACCGCCGACCAAATGGATGTTTTCACCACCTCTCGAAATACTCTATGGAGTAGCCTTTTCCTTGTATATCTGTGGGTGAATGGCGCAATGCTCTACTTCCTCACCGACACAAGTGCTTAC
>CAXGXL010000180.1:0-6900 GCA_964013555.1 uncultured bacterium | reverse complement strand
GTTGATAATAAGCCAGTTGCCTATTTTGGTTATTGGGAATCGATGGACGAAGTGGATCCGAATCAAGAATTGTTCGCTGAGTGTGAGCGTTGGGCAAAAGAACAAGGGGCGGCTCGGCTTTATGGCCCTATCAACTTCACCACCTTCAGTAGTTATCGAATTCGACTTAATGCCTTTGAGTATGGTTACTTTCCATCAGAGCCCTACAATTTTCCTTATTATCAAAAACTCTTAGAAGCCGTTGGTTATTCGTGCAGTCACAAGTATTTTTCACACGTGTCGGGGATGGAGTCCACTGCTAAGAAGGTTGAGAGGAAACGGTCTAGCCTTCAGGGAGCTTCCCTTGAACGGTTTTCTTTTGAGCTGATGGATGGGGCGATGATGGCGCGGGCGTTGCCCGAAATTTATGAACTCGTTGAGTCTATTTTCGGTGACAACTTTGGCTACACCTCCATTCCGATCGAAGCCTTGGCTGCGGGTTTTGTGAAGCCTTATGCACGTCGCCTTTGCCCTAGGACTTCGGTGATGTGCCGTTCGCCAGAAGGGGAGGTGGCAGCAGTACTCATGACTTTTCCTGATTACGGTCCCTTGGTCGAACAAAGGCACCCAGAGGCGAAGTCTCTCGCGGATATCACCTTTGATAAAGATTTTGATAGGCTTGAGCAAAAGACGCTCTTATTAAAATCTGTAGGGGTGTCTCCGAACTTTAGAAAACTGGGACTCTACAACAAATTGTTGGAAAAATCACTAGAGCAAGCAACCCAATATTATACACACGCAGTCGCTGCCCTTATCAGTGAGGGGAACCCATCGGCCCGTTTCTTTGAGGACATTTGTGACCATATTCGATGGTACGGTCTTTTCGTCAAAGAGTTGGACTAGAGTGCTTTAGCACTTATGCCTGTCGGCGATGTCTTAGCCTATTTCGCCATTGTGTTTTGATGATACGCAACTACCAGGAGTAACTTCGGGGGGAGCTTTCGAGTCGCCTAAGAAATATTGCTCCAACTCTTTCAGAGAAACTTGGGTCGTATTAGCACCAAACGTATCAAAAGAATGCAAATCGATTAACAGTCACCGTTAGTCAAGCAAACTGCCAACAACCACGTCGCGAAAATAGATTGCCTTTTGGCTTGAGGGGAGGTGTCTGCAGAAGGTGAATCGTAAGGAGGCTACCGCAACTTTTTAGATTTGCTACCGATAATAAATTTCACGGATTAAATGATTCGAATAGTCGAATGTAATTCAATTCGAATAAATACGAGAGTGATAGGGAATGAGATGATAATCAAGCAAAGAGTCAATGCGGATACTCTTGAATCAATGCCGCTAAGCGCGGGCCAAGAAGTAGTTGAAGCCCACCAAAGAAGAACGTTTTCCGACGAATTTGTAAATGTGGGCAGGGTAGAATCACCCAGAAGTGCTTCGGAGATACAAACCAAAAGATGTTGGAAAAAAAAGAAGAACCGAAAGAAATCCATCGGCCAGAAAATCAAGGATTTCTTCATGGCACCGATTCGGTTTCTGCGTTGGTTGTTTGATTCTATTAAGGCGATTAAGCTCATGGCTGGTTTATAATCTAAGCTTGCCTGTGCGGGGGGGCCGGTGCGCGAACCAGTTTTGCTTCTAAGGGCGTAGAAAGAGACGACCTTGCTTTTTTGGAGCGTTTGACTCAACAACTTGCCTTCACAATTGCCTGGTTAATTTTGAGAAGGTTTCGATTCAGCCTTCTGTACAATGACTGTTTTCGGCATTGGGATACATCCACCTACAAGTCGGTCAGGCAGAGGGATGCCTGTGGTCTACAAAGCGTCTGGCTCTTTGAATTCATTAGAGACGCAAATGTCATCAATAAATTATCTTTTTTTTGCGAGTTTTAGGTATGGGCCTATTTGAACAAAGCTCTTACCTTGACTATCATGAAATAGTTAAGCGAAACCCCTGTGTTTGGTTATCTTATGGCAAAGCAAAGCTTAAAATGCGACTCTCATAAAACACACCATCGAATGGGTGGTTTTTTTGTACTCGTTATTTTTTTTCTTGCGTGTACAGCTTGGGCTACCTCAAAAGAAGCACGCGAAAGCAAAAAAAAATTGCAAGCGAGACTTGCTCTTCAGAAAGCAATCAAGACTGCCAAAGAACGACAAAGGCAAGCCCACGAGCAACAAGGCGCACTAGATAGATATTTTAAGGACCTATTGAATGGGACTGCAGGGAAAGAGAGCTTTCGAGAAGACCTTCTTAGGGCGACGCTGGAAGTAAGTACTAAGACTGCCAGGGACTTTAAGGCATATGCGACTCAAGCGGGGGTGAATCATTCGGCGGATGATTGGCGTGAGTTATGCCATATAACGGCGGAAACTCTCTTTTTTCGATTTACCGGCCAAAAATCAGATAGAACCAAGAATCAGAATGTGACGCGGGAGAGGTGGCCTGTTTACCTTAAGGATCTTGCAGAACGAAAAGAAGACACGGCAATCTTGCTGAGTGTCGGGTTTAATGAGGATGATGCATGGGCGGGCAAGGCTCATACTTTCTTAGTTGTACGTTATCGAGATGCAAAAAATCAATTTAGAGGTAAGCTTTTGACTTCTTATGCAACGTCAAAGCCAGTGCTTTCAATGGAGGAAACTTTTGAGGCGATCCAGATAAACGGTGAACTCAAGAGACTTGATTTACCACCGTTTCCACTTTACACCGGGTTCAAATTTTCTTTACGAGATTATATTGGCGAACCAACAATGCCAGCTTCTATGAAGGCTATGTATGCCCGAATGCTCGCGAATGAAAATCACTATGAGAATTCTGCAACTCACACTGGAGATCATGTTCCGGGAAAACAAGCGCGGGCTTCAATGAAGTCCTATTTGGAATTTGGAGGGCCGCAGGCGGGACTACTCTGGGAGAATATGGCTTTATATTTAAAGACGCTTTTTGCTCCAAAAGGGGCTTCTGTGGCTGCTTTTGAGTACATGTTCGGTGTGATTCCAAAAAACAAGGCGAAGACTCTTATGATAAAGACCATGGTGGTTCGCAATGCCCCGATTGCCTTAAGATCTACAGCTGTGGGATCAAAGTGAGTTTAATATTTTAACCGAGAATGATGCTACCCGTAGGGAATCAATCACTTGCATGGGGTATAGGTGTTGAGTTTGAAGTTTCGCAGGGATTTTTCTACGCGGCGGAAGTAGCGGGAGTCATGGTGTGAATAGATAGCGCGCGACTGCGCGAACAAGTGCTCTAATACCGTTTTTTTGTCGTTAGCAGAGCCCACGGTTCGTGCTTTGACATTTCGTGCGATGTCGCGGGCATTCATGGTGCCGTCCCGACGAGAATGAAGCATCGGAAAGTTCTCTTTGAGTAGAAGAACCGATTGCATTACTTTAGGGGTAGCCCCCATTGTTTCCCAAACCTTACAATCACTGGGGTGACAAGGGCAGGTAATAACACAATCCCCCCAGTCTCCTTTGGGGTCATTACAGAGTCGGTTCTCATCGAGCACCCGCAGGACATTATAGTAGTCGTGCCCACTAAGTTGCGTGTCCGGATCCTTGCGGCTCTTTAGGTTATAAAAAATTTGATGATGAAATTGTACTTCCAGGATGTGATTTACTACGGAAGGGCTTGGATCTCGTTGAATGCTCTTGATTCTAATATTGGTGAGAATATCGTGATAGCCTGAATCGTAGGGGTTCGCACCTTCATCTCGTGGTGCAAACCTGTTCTTGTAACCAACGATTTCCCAACTAACTTTTCCGTATTTTTCGGTTTGACAGGTGTGAGTTCTTCCCATGGCTAGGTCCGGATGCCCCCATGTACCAGTCTCGCTGCCTTCGGGTCTAGGAGGTCGAATCCCTGCCCAATCAAAGAGTGTCAATGCGAGCCATAGGCTCGCAGAATTTTCTGCCGATATCGTGGCTCTGGCAACGTCAGTGAGATTTTCTACTTTTCCGCCATATTTACAGGTTGCTTTCATCAACGCTCGCGCTTTACCTTTGGTCTTCCCGTGCTCGTAGTGGACTTTTATGGTTTGCAAGGCACTCTTGTGCTGCGCATAAACATGAGCACCATGGTGCTCAAGGTAGTAGCTGTAGAAATGGTCGCCCAAAATATTCTTACATGCTATGCAATCGGTGGCTACGTTGAACGTCTTACTAGGGCTGGTTGGGGTTTTCGTGGCATGATTCGAAAATTCTTTAAACCCGAAGCAATTGCTATCGAGCATGTTGTTGAGCACTGCTTGAGCTTGGTTCCCCGTGGCTAGCAGTTTATTCACGCACATGCTGGTATTCGATGCGGGACAACGAATTTTGGGTTGAAGACACTTTCCGTGGGCGGTGGCTTGGCCCAGTAATATCAAAGCCAGAATAATTAGGAACATCCTTTGGGCCATTACCAATAGCATAATAACGCTTCGGGTGCGGGGTCAAATGGCGCGTTTAGAACGCGCTATTTGGGGCCTCGCCTGAAAAATGGTGCTTAGATGCCTAGGGTCGGTTTGTTACCAGGGATTGTCACGCTATCTACCTATCTCAATAGGCTGCAGTAGTTCACCTCAAAAAAAAACCGCCCGGGTTTAGAGCCGAGCGGTTTCAACTAGGGTTGCATACCAACTTGAATTTACTCGGTATCACCCTCACCTAAGTGTTCACCGCGAATTCGTTCACGCAGGTACTCTCGCAGTGCGTCTTTTTCCTCGTCGCTCAGCTCGCCGTCTTCGTCCGCGTCAAATTGTTGCTTGAGGGCCTCACGGCGCTCTTGTCGGTTGGCTTTTCGGGCTTGCTTGGCGGCGCGAAACTCATCTCGGCTGATTTGGCCATCGCCGTTGGTGTCTGCATTCTCAAAGAAGGCATCTCGCCGTTCTTGGTGGCGTTCTCGTTTCGCCGCGCGGGCCGCTTGCTTTTCTTCGTCGCTCAAAACGCCATCGCCGTCGGTGTCAAAAAGCTCCAGAATGCGCGCACGTTTCGCTTCGCACCTCGCTTCAATGTCTTCACGGAGAGTGGCTTTTTCGGCTTCATCTAGGTTGCCGGAGTTGTCTACATCGTAAATCCAGCGAAGTCGCCGAAGTTTGTGATGGCGGTGCCGTCGCCGGGCGTCTCGAATTCGGTCTCGAATTCGCTCGCGCCCGGGACGTCCTAATTCGTCGTCAGAGTCGGCGCCAGCTTCTTCGCCGTCGTCGAACGATTCGTTCATTTCTTCTTGCTCTTCATCGGAAACTTCACCGTCTCGGTTTCGGTCGAAACGATTTCTAACCCGCTCTCGAATCTCGTCAAACGAGCATGCGAACTGTTCCTCAACATCGGGGGTTTGATCCTGCGCGCCGGAGTCATCGCCTTCGTTGGTTTCCATATCCTCGTCTTCAAGAGCCGATAGATAGGTTGCTTCGTCTAAAGAAATGTCTTCAATGGCTTGTTCGCCGCAGGCCGATAAACCGGCTAAAGCAATAGGAAGAACAAAGAGTGCTGCTAGATTTTTCATTTTATAACCTCCAAGAAAGTTCAGTTGTTAAGGCGTTAGCCGACACTTGAGGTTGAACCTGGCTTGAACGAGATAGTTGCGGAAAAATTTGCAAAGAAAAATAAAAAGAGCGCTAGCGGATCTACAATGAAGGCTGGATTACTCCAAGATATTTACTTTCTTAATAATAATGGGCTCTTGCGGGACATCTTTCATTCCAGATGGGAGCTTGTCAGTACATTTTTTTTCAGTTGAAGTGCTGGGGCACAAGGTAGTGGTGTTAGCGATTGCTTCAACGACGTTCATTCCGGTTTCAACCTTACCAAAGACGGCGTATCCAAATTTATCTGGGCCCTGATGGTCGAGGCGTGTATTGTCTATTAGGTTAATAAAAAACTGAGACGTTGCCGAATCGACTATGGCGGTGCGCGCCATGGCGATGGTTCCTCGTAGGTTACTCAGGCCATTGTCTGCTTCATTTTTGATGGGGGCCTTCGATGGTTTTTCTTGGAGATCTGGCAGGTGGCCGCCGCCTTGGATCATGAAGTCGGGAATGACCCGGTGAAAAATAAGACCATTGTAATAGTCTTCTTTGGCGTAGTTGATAAAATTTTCAACCGTAAGAGGTGCCCGTTTGGCATCGAGTTTGAGTTCGATGTTACCGATTGAGGTTACGATTTGCACCTTTACCCATTTATCGGTGGATGGTGGGGCGGTTTCTACTGCTGGCTGCTCAGTGCTAGCACAGCTTTGCAAGAGGAGGGCGATTAGAAGGTAGAGGAGTATTTTGGGTCGGTTCATGGTGATTCCTTTGTGTGGGAAACCGAGCTAGCAAAGCACAGACCATCAATCAACGGATTCGTTTGAAAAGTTCGGATAACTTTGATTTTGGTAAAGTAGGGCGTGTTCGAAAAAGAGGGCGCTACCAATGAGTTTTTATGTGAATGGTGCGAGCACTATTGGCGTAGCTCTGTGATGAGCCGGGAAATTTCACCCAAGTATGGAAATCGGTTGAGAGTGAATTTCGAGAAAATGAGTTGAGTATCGACTGTCACATCAAAAATTCCCTTGGTGCCAACGATGAGTTCAGCCCTAAGTTGATGACTCTCTAAGAGTTCGGCCGCTAGACCAGCGGCCATGGGGTGGTAGTTTCACATGCCGCAATATTCAATGGTGACTTTCATGGGTGCTTCCTTGGTGGCTATTTTGAGCCAACGTTCTTGAATTTTTTTACGAACCCCAACATCTCGATAAAACTTTGAAATACCTCTGTACCTAACTGATTTGCTTGACGGATATGGTTTTGGGTTTCTTCTCGAATAGAGTCCACCGAAACACCACCACCCAGCTCAGCAATTTCTTGGCGGTAGGCGGGTCGGTCAAGCCAGTTGCCAATCAGCCCTTGGTCCACCTCGAGATGAAATTGAAAGGCATAGACCTGCT
>CAXGXL010000179.1:0-6914 GCA_964013555.1 uncultured bacterium | reverse complement strand
AAACTATTGGTTTTTCTCCGGCCTACAAACTCGACCGCCCTTATCGCTCCTGGGGTACGGAATACGTCTACGTTATAAAGGAGGAAGAGAATTTTATAAGCCTGCAACATATTATGGTCATGTTTTTTATGCTGAAAGGCGACTTGGTGGGCCCCATGGTGATGAAACATTGGCGTCAAGACTGGATTTATGAACCTGAGAGTTTTCATGTCTTTGTTGGGCATGGAAAGCGGCGTAGAGAAAAAGTCGTTTCACCTCAGGGCACGTGGGTCCAAAAAGTGTTTCAAGTGGACGATTCGCCCCGCTACAGCGGGATAGGTATCTGGCAGCATAAAGCAGATATGTCCTATTGGGAAAGTTCTGCTACCTGGCGTCCCCTACCAAGGCGAGAATTTTCTCTTCGCTCCGACTACGATGCTCTGATTGGCACCAATCGCCATACGGTCATGGCCGACGGCTGGACCCATGAGCAAGATAACCTTAAAGCCATTGTCAATAGTGATACTCATCAAGCCACTAAAATGCTAGCACGGGAAATAGGTTTAGTTCGCTATCAGAGAATCAAGAATTTCGATTTCTCTAAGGGAGAGCATTATTGGCACAAAGCATCTCGTTTTTGGGCAGATGTACGTGACTTCTGGGATGCCATACACAAGCAGCACCAGGACTTTACTCTTAAGCAAAGTGTTTATGGCAAGAAGATGTTTGAGCCGCTTTTTGGGTACGCGCAGTCCATTGTGTCCGGCGAAACCGATTATGAACAAGGAGATTCCCGCAATTTCATCTCTAAGACTTTAGAGCCTTACGTTAGCGGTAATAACCTTGCAGCCCAAAGGACACCTTCTGCCAATAAGCTAGATTAGATAATCCAGGCGAAACCAATTAGGAGTGGTTATCTTCATCTGATTTAAAGATGCGTTCACACGCCTCGAAAAGATCAGGAAGGTCTGGGTCACCGGCTAGCTTTGCGACTTCGGCGCGAGCCAACTGTAAATCCTTTTCGGCCGTTACCTGCTCTAGGACAAACGGCTTAAGGTCTTCATCCACCTGGCGTAACCCCAATCTTTGCATGGGATTGGTAGTTGAGGTGAGGCCGTTTTCGGTCGCTTCGCATATTGCTTCAATCTTTCCGGCTACATGCCGTTCCATCCGAATGGCTTCGTCGAGAGATTTCATAACGAGTTCCACGGTTTCACCCGTCCCTCTGACGTTTCTCGGGAGATTGAGCCCAGAATCATTATTTGCAGGAAACCTTACTTGCGGCTCCCCGCCTTGCTTTTCAATAATAGCTTTAAAGGCATTGGCGTGCTTTATTTCTTCTTCCGCGTCGCTCTCTAATTTCTTGACTAAGGCAGGTGGAGCGCCTTCCTTCTTCAGAAAACTCGCCATCGAGCTATAACGCTCGGCAGCACTTATTTCATGACCGATCTGCTCGTTGAGAAGTTGGCAAACCTCCCGAGGAATGGTGCCGCACGGCCCCGATTGTGCCGGACACTGCGGGATTCGTATGTCTCTGATCGGAGGTTCAGGCAACCGGAGCTGCTGCGGTGAAGCATCCGCCGATGGAAGAGTATTTCTTGCGGGACTCATTTCGCTGGCGCCCGGTGCTGGCCGTACTGGACCTTCAGGGGAGGATGCACGTTTTTGGGTTGTGTAGTAGGCGGCAGCTGCTCCGGCAGTGCCAGCCGCAGCTAGCTTAGCTATCGTTCTTAGCATAGGGATATCTCTCTCGTTTAATTGGAGGGCACTCTCTGAAGAAGAAGCCCCGGTTTTAGTGGTGGACCTATCGACCCGGCTCTCAGCTCAATATCGCTTATTCATCACGACCGTTGCGTCAAAACCCTTTGTTGGTAGAGAAGTTTGAGTTAACGGGTTAGCTTGGTATATGGAACTCTTTGCCTAAGCACTTGAGATAATGGAACTTCTGCATAGCCGAATCCTTCCGAGCAACTTGCGACCCGTTCTCATTAGGGGCGATATAACGGCCGTTTGGCTTCGGCTTAAGGGTGTAAAATTGGACGAGCCTGATGACGGCAATTTGGGTTAAGCAATACCACGTTTAGTTCTTCTACTAGTGGTTTAGTGCTCAAGGCAACCGATGGACCACCGCACTAATAATCCCCTCGCACGACTAGGTCTTTTGCGCTGCGTATTTCCACCCGGTTAGCTCTAGTAGCGGCGCGTAGATTGAGGCTATCGATGATTTTATGGAGGGCGCTCTCCAATTCAACGTCCTACCACAAATTGAAGAGACAACCTATTGACATAGTAAGAGCGATGAGGTGTTAGGCGTTCGCCGCCAAAGTATTAGCCAGAGACTGGCCGGGAACAGAGCTCAACACTTCATTTTGGGCTGTCCGGTTGTATGAATGCAGGAAGCGGACTTCTCTGGTTCGGACCGTAAATGGTTCGCTTATTGACAAAAATTGGAGATGTTGATGGCATTGTGGCCCCATTGGAAGTTGATTGTTCTTATTCTTATTTCTCTTTTTGTGCTGCAGGGGGCTCGTGGTTGTGGTGGTAGCCCTCAAGCCGAGATTTGCACCAGTGACTCGATGTGTCCAGATAGTTACGCTTGCACCGAAGGCGAGTGCGTAGCCAAACCTGAGGGATGTGAGGCCAATAATGGTGGGTGCGATCAGGTCTGCAGCGACTACGGCGGTGGCTACGAGTGTTCGTGTGCTGCTGGCTATCGCCTTGCTGACGACGGAAGTTCTTGCGACAATATCAACGAGTGTACTGTCTCCCCGGTTCAAGTCTCCGACGCGGGACTCTCAGAATGGAACGCCACCTTTACCCGGGTTGAGGATGAATGTGGATTTCGTGGAGACGGCTGTCGTTTCAATTATCGTCGGTTAGGAACAGACCAACACATTTTCACCAACAACGGTGGGTACTGGGTTTTTGATACTCAGAATGTGGGTAGCTATTACCGCGCCCCCGTGATTGGTGATGAAATGACTCCGCCCACAGTTGGCTGGGAGGTCGTTGAAGGGTTTGGTAGTGGCCCTGCACCCACATTGAGTTTCCCTGAGGCGCCCTGTTCTCCGAACGCTTTGTGCACAGACACCGACGGAAGCTACGAGTGTGAGTGCAAACCTGGTTATCGTGCGATCGGAGAGACTTGCGTGAACATCAACGAGTGTACTGCTTCTCCAGTGCTGATATCCGGCGCAGGGCTCCCCGAGTGGAATGCAATATTTACCCGGGTTGAGGATGAATGTGGATTTCGTGGAGACGGCTGTCGTTTCAATTATCGTCGGTTAGGAACAGACCAACACATTTTCACCAACAACGGTGGGTACTGGGTTTTTGATACTCAGAATGTGGGTAGCTATTACCGCGCCCCCGTGATTGGTGATGAAATGACTCCGCCCACAGTTGGCTGGGAGGTTATTGAAGGCTTTGGTAGTGGCTCATTGCCAACTCTGAGCTTTCCTGAGGCGCCCTGCGCCGAGAACGCTTCGTGTACGGACACCGAAGGCAGTTACGAATGTTGGTAAGGGCCTGGTTATTTTAAAGGGCCCGTATCTAACCAGCCTTGCGCTGACATAGTGGTTAAGCGCCATTGTCTTTTGAAGTTAGCTGATGACGCTGCAGAAGCTCAAAATTGGGATAGATTTTGATCAGCCCAGGCTTCCAACATAACGTCTGACAACAATTTCCCCCCGGCGGGATTGTCCAATACGTCCTTGGGCATATAAACCACGCGAATTTCATCCCCTATCTTGATAGTATCGTAAATCTGACTAATACCTCGATTGCACGTGCTGGCAATGGCGACGCCGACCTCAGGAAGAACCACGTCGAGATTCAAGCATGAATGCACCGATTCCGTTCGGCGGGTGGTCTTTTCGGCGCGTTGGAATTTTTTGGTAACCTTTGCCGTTGTGCGAATACCTTTGTCAGCGAACTCCGCCGCTTCCTTTTTGTTCATAACCACCGCAAACACCATGATTCCAACAATTAGAAGTAAACAGCCGATCAGCAATCGTTTTTCTAATGCACCCATCTGTGAATCCCCCGTCCGGTCATTTCAACGACCATCTCGACGCTCTTTTGATTTAACCCAAAACGTCTCGAAGTCTAAGCTCGTAGTCCTATCCCCAAATTAATGAGTTCCACCAATCTTAGTTACTGATTGTGCGACGAGCGAGAGCCAAAAGCAATAGCCCGTCTTCTCCTGACGCGCTTTCAACCCAGCTTGAAGTCAGGCGGAAGCACCAAAGCCCTTGCGTGCCTTTAATCCCAACTAATATTCCGGTCGTCCTCCGTAAAAATCGCATCAGGTGTTGGTACATCGAGCACCACCCCCCGGTCACTGACAAACTCTGGCCGCACAAAGGTCTCATCAGGATCTAAAGCAAAGGTTCCACCCACCGCCTCAGCGGCCCGAGCTACCCTCTCGAGAAAGTCATTGAGTCGCGGAGCATTGCGCTCGGCAAGCAAACGATTGTCGAACTTACGCCTGTAATCACAGAGCGGATGATTCGCCCCATTTATCCAGGGAAACCAAATATCGGAGTGGACGACAATGCGCATCTGCACAGGCCGCTCTAGATCCCCTGCAGCGACGGCGGCAAGCGCCGATGGGTAAGAGCCAATCAAGGCAACAGGGAAGTACGGCTCCATAAAACCATCAAAAGCCCCCTCAAAAGGCTCCTCTACCTTGAGTCGAGTTCCAAGATCCATAACCACACCGTCAACAATCCTACCCGCTTCATCAAAATACGAAAGCACCGCAGTCTGCCTGTGCCCCCCCAGGTCACTCAGGAGATCCGGAACTGGTGAAGACTGGCGCTTCTGGGCCAACCAGGTGGGAAACGGCCCGTGGGCATCCTCGTAAAAACCCATACTTGCCACTTCATGAATTCTCAGCACACCAGTGTCTACACCCGCCGCGAGAAGAACATCCACAAAGCCATTGATTGCCTCCGGATCTGAGCGAGCAGCCAAGGAGAGGTCTGCAACCCAGGTGGCGACTGGCTGCTCGACCTGCACCCAAAGATTAGAGACCTCTGCCTCAGGGTAGTGCTGCAGGTTGCCCTGGGGTAGCTGCAGCGATTGAATATCGACCGTGCTACGACGACATATAACCGTCACCTCCCCAGACTCAAAAGCCGTCACTAGCCATGATTCACCCGCGACCTGCACCTGGGTACCAATTCCCGCTTTCACCCGCTCTCCACTGGGAAGCAGTAAGAAGGCAAAGGCCTCGTGAACCTCTGCGCCATCGTACGCCCGATAGAGCCCGATGTGTAGCCCCGTCGCCACCACCTCCTCCCCATTAATCTCCGCCGGCACACCGGGCTCAAGGCGTACCTTATCGGTTCCGCGTGCCAGCGCATCAGCAGAAGTCGACTCCCCCTTCCCACTCCCAAAAATCCGTGACCAAATACTACTCAATGTCTCTCCATCGTCGTCTCATGTAAACCTGGTTGAAGTCTTCGAAATCCAATCGGGTGCACTTGGCCTCGGGTCGCAAAGAAAAGTACAGGCCCTCCTTCTTTCCCCAACATCTACCGACCTCACCAAGTAGCCTTGTGCCAATTTGATACCCTGACGACCTTGAAACTTCAAGTTACGACAAAAACCCAAGTTCCTTCGAACGCACCACAATAACGGGCAACTCGCCCACCTCCCCTATAAAAGAGATTGCTTCAACCTCAGTTCTCCGCTCCGACGCCAAACACCTTCGACCCGCCGATGCCTCAAGAAGCGTCCTAAATGAGCCAATAACGCCAAATCCCAGTTCGCACGCCAGCAAACTTAAATTTAGAATTTGTGAAGACCAAAGCATCAATCTAACGCCTCTAACTCCAGCCGCATCTCTTCTTGGCACCGGCTTGAAGTCAGAGCGCCCCTTTTGTTAGAGTCGAATCATGCCTCCAATTCCCTCATTGACTGCATTGGGAAGACAAAGCGTTGTCTTGTGTGCCTTTTTTCTTCTCTCATCTCTAACCATTGATGACTCGCATTTTGTCGTCAGTGGCTTGAGTTTTGCTAACGCTTCGAGAGCAAAAGAAACGACAGGCCAGGCCAAAGCAACGACCAGCGCTACCCCAGCAGCTGAAGCTAGCGCCGATGGTGACGCCGCCGCATTTGCTTCGGCGGCCGCGCCAAATCCTCTTGATGCGATAGCGCATGTAGTTCACGGCACGTCGACTTCAAATCTTGCGGATATCCTTTCTTTGTTTGCCCTCAAAGCTCAAAAAGGAAATCCCCCCTTACCTAAAGGCCTCTTAGCCGGGCAACGCCTAAACAAGGGTGTGTTCACCTCACTCTTGTTCACTTGCAATAATGGAAAACAGATACCCAAACAATTCTGCGCTAAAGATATCTTTCTGGTATTCGATAAAAGAGTACTGCTTGACCTAGACTTTCATTCCTCAAACACTTGGTGTGGTGGTGGTTTATTTGCCCCTGCAAATGACTTAGTGCACCCAACTACCCGTTCTTATCGCAAAGAACAATTCCCCCAATTCATACAAACTGAAAGCGCGCGGTATTGTTCTTCGGTAACAGAACCTAACGAAACCGTATTTACTACGAATATAGATTTACGTTACTTGAGAGAAATCTGGGTCTGCAATTATCCGACATTAAAAAAGATGATAAGTACCCCCAGACCAGACGGAACCTATAAGCGGACTTTTCCCGTTCAGCCCCATGATGCAGCCGGAATTGCCGCCCGTGTCAGAGAACTAATGAGCGCCGCACCGAGGCTAAGGGACGTCCCCGTTAGAATTGTCGACACGTTTTGACTCGAGGGCCAGCATATAAAAAAAAGCGCCCACAAGCCCTGATGGCGCAGCACCTCGTTAAGAGAACACTCTTCAGTGTGAGCTAGCTCACAAATTCGGACTATTGTACCCAAGCCTGATAACGGCTCTTGCAACGCGACGCGTAAAAGT
>CAXGXL010000178.1:0-6915 GCA_964013555.1 uncultured bacterium | reverse complement strand
TGATTTTTGCGACTTTCAAGGACCTTAGGCACAAAAAAAATGAAATTGGGCGATCATTGAGTTGATGCAGGTCAGCCCTGGATAGGGTTTTTTCTACATATCTAGAGACGGCCCGCCGGAATATTGGTAAGACCTAGCAGAAATCCCAATTTGATCCGAACCCTTAGCGAAAGGTTCCACTTTTTGCTTTTGGCTGCCTGCTTTTCAATAATCTGGCTTATGAGAGTCTTATCATTACCCATAAATAGGGTTGCTTCTAACCTAATTAAGAAGCTGTTTTTAGTGAAAAAACGTTTTTGCGTTGATTTTTAACGCACTCGGCCGTAAGGACCGCTTCACATGGTGTGGGATATTTGCCTACTTATGCCGACGGCTGATTGGATGCCGTGGATCCCCTAGAACATTGAGGAAGCAGCGATGAACAACTGGTCTAAATTCTTAGTCTTTTTATTCTTACCTTTTTTTGCGATGGCTTGTTCTGAAAAAGAAGTGTTGGAAGATACCGTAAATGCCCAAGGGCAAGACGTACCTTCAGAGCCAGTAAAGCTTATTGTTGAGACGGATTCTGTCTTGGATCTTATCTTCGAAGAACAATCTTCCCTGCTTATAAGAGTTCTTTACGAGAGCAACAATACACCTGCTGCCGACAGGCCTGTTCGGTTTAGTTTGGTGGGGGATAGCCAGGATTCGAGTTTGTTGTTCCCTGAAGGAACCACTGGAGCGGATGGTCGCTTGGCCAATCCGCTAAAGGCGGGCATGATGCGGGCGGCATTTAAAGTTCGAGTTGAAACCACGCAAAACACAGGCGAACCCATTTTTGAGCTTATCGACGTGGTTGTTGATGGCGTCTATAAGGGTGATTTGAAGGTCTCTTTTGACTACGATGATGTGCTTGCGTTGACATCCATAACGACCAATATTCACGAAGGCTCCTTTAATTGTGACAACATCAACTTTAGTAACCCACCTCCGGTAGTTCAGAGTGAGGAGGCGGCAAATGCAGCAGCATCTGTGCTCTTTACTCGGTTACCCGAAAATGAGGTGTATACCGTAACCGCAGCAGCAGTGGGACCTGCCGGGAATGTTGTAGCTCATGGTTGTGAGATTGCAGACCCGATTGTTGGTCGAGGGGTTGTAAATGTATTGGTGGCACTTGAGCTTAACCCAGTTGAGTTCGAAGGGGTTTTCGACTTCAGCACCAAGCTGCATCTGAATGAAGCGTTGCCAAGCCCCGCTGGGGACATTTTGAACCTGGTAGAGGACATACTCGTTAATCCAGAAGACGTCATGGCTCAAGAAATGATGCGGGCTTTGGCTATTGCGGTTTTGGGAGGCGACGCGAGTGTCCTGACTGAGGATGAAATTACCCAACAGCAAAATGTACTTACTGGTATTTTAACTTCAGCTTGGGCCTTTTATGCTAGCACCGCGCTGGCAGGTGAAGAGGTTGATTTGAGTCTTGCTGGGGCTTTTGAACATCTTATTTTTGACCGACTGCCCGGTTGGGCAAACGAGGGGTTGAATATTGGTGGGGATGTGGTCGGAGTTCTCAACCACCTTTCTGTTGGAGGAAAGCTTGAAATACTCTCTAGCGATGAAGAGGGGCAGTTGACCGGCGAATGGGGATGGGACGACTTTATGTTTCGATGGGCTTTTGGACAAGGTTGTGACCCTTCGAATGCTTGTTGTGGTCGCCTTGTTTTCACGGGTGCCGAAGTTGGGTTGGAGCCTGTCGCGTCAGAGTTTAGCGGCAATGTGGTTCGGCAAGTTGTGGCGGAAGGAGAGCCTGCTGCTACAACCCTCAATTTTGACTTGAGCATCGACGAGCATCGGCTTAGCCTGCAATACGGTAATATTATTCTATTCGTTCTCAACCAATTTGTGCTTCCGGCGGCGACCGGTCAGGACAGTTTAGCCTGTGCTATCGAAAGCTTGATGGGGTGTGAGGCTGGAGGAGAGTTCGTTTGCGGTGGCCCGAGTATCGGTGTTTGCGGCTGTGAGAGGGCTGGGGTATGGCTTTCAGACCTGGTTAGCGATTTTACCACCATTGTAACTCCACAATTGGCTGCTGCTGGCTGCCAAATGGCTGTAAGCGCGGCAAGTGGTGCTATTGAAAATCAGCTCAATGAGCTTGGCTTTGCCGGTACGGACGATGGTGGCCTAAGCATGGAGGTTAACGGAAGTTTCAATGATCTAGACCAGGATCTCCAAGCCGACTTTATAGACGCGCAAACCAACGGCATTCTCTATTTAGGCGATGTTGGGCAAACTTCATTTACTGGAGATATGCTCGCGCATATTGAGCGTTTGGCTTGTCTTGAGAATAACGCCTGTGCAAGCGGTTCAACATGTGGGCTGGCCCAAGACGTTCTCAATGAGTGCACCGCCAATCAGGTGTGTATGCCGACAGTCGGCGAAAGACTAGGTGGGGTGCGGTGTACATCGGACTCTCAGTGTGAGAGCGGAGTTTGCATGAACAATAATACTTGTTTTCAGGCATGTGCTGAAGACAGCGATTGTTCGGGAGACCTCTTGTGTAGAGCAGATGGTTTTGAAATTGACTTGACCGACGACGTTACTCTTACCGTCACGGCATGCGGTCAACCGCAATAGGTTCATAGAACCGGTAATTTCACCCAGTGCGAGTGAGAGAAGGGCCAATTTTCTTTGGCTCTTCTTTTTTTTTCTCGTGTCTTTTTCTTGACATCCTAGAATATCTCGGAATTGCCCCTCATAGCTGTTGGGGGCTCTTGTTTCGATTCTGAGCCCACTTTACCGACTAGATAGATTACGACGGACCTAGAATCTTCCCATGGTGCAATGCTTTTTTTTGCCCAGGATACCACTGACGAAAATAAAAACTTGCACCAGAGTCCTACCTACAGCAATCTGACCCCTGAGCCTGGGAATGGGTCTAGGTTGTGTATCCGTTGGGGGAATGGAGTCGCGAGACAATGTCAGATGACGATAAGCAAGACGAGTTTTTGAGTGAAGTGGAGAGTATTGAGCAGGCTCTTACTCGGCAGGGGGAGTCAGACGGTTTGATTGTCATTCCGGACGAATTGCCGGTACTAACGCTTCGCAATACGGTTCTCTTTCCTGGTTCGATCGTTCCCTTGGGGATCGGTCGTCCGAAAACAGTTCGGCTGGTGGAAGAGGGAATCAAAGAAAATGGGCTGGTCGCGGTCGTAGCCCAGCGGGACCCCGATGTTGATGACCCGGTGCCTGCTGACCTCTACAGCTTAGGCTGTGCGGCGAGGTTGGTGAAGTTAGTTAAAGCATCGAAAGACAATTTTTCTGTTGTGGTGCAGGGGTTGTCTCGAATTAGACTAGCTGAATACACGCAGAGCCTACCGTACCTGAAGGCGCGAATTTCAGCAGTGGACGAGGTTAGCTATAATCCGGTTGAGGTGGAAGCGCTTACCATGAGCCTTAAGAAAACGGCCAGGGAGGTTTTGCGCTTGATTCCTGAACTGCCGCCGTCAGCAGCTGAGTTGCTGGAGCGGGTTGAAGATCCCAGTGTGTTGGTCGATTTAATAGCATCCAATGTGGACGCAACCGTGGATGAAAAACAGACCGTTTTAGAGACCGTTGAACTGGTGGCGCGGATGCGGCGAGTGCTGGAGTTTCTTTCGCGACAGCTTGAAGTTTTGAAGCTCTCCAACAAGATCAGCTCTCAAGTCAAGGGCGAGATGTCGAAGACCCAACGGGAATATTATCTTCGGCAGCAACTCAAAGCCATCAAGGACGAGTTAGGTGAAGGCGATGAGGACGGTGATGATCTGGTCGATTTGGAGGCGAGAGTTGCTGAATCAAGTCTTCCAGAGGACGCTGAAAAAGCGGCTCGCAAAGAGCTACGGCGTTTGAGAAATATGAGTCCGTCACAGGCCGAGTACACCGTTTCAAGGACCTATGTTGAGTGGCTCTGTGACCTGCCATGGGATGTGGCGTCGATAGATAAGATCGATCTCAATGAAGTTCGAGAGATTCTCGATGCAGATCACTACGGTTTGGAGAAAATAAAGAAGAGAATCGTAGAGTTTTTGGCAGTTAGGAAGCTTAAAAGTGATATGAAGGGCCCTATTTTGTGCTTGGTTGGTCCTCCGGGAACGGGCAAGACATCCCTTGGGCAATCAATAGCCAAAGCAATGGGGCGCAAATTTGTGCGTGTGGCGCTGGGGGGAGTTCGAGATGAAGCCGAGATAAGAGGGCATCGGAGAACTTATGTCGGAGCTCTGCCTGGGCGAATCATCAAGGGAATCAAGAAATGCTCGACGAGTAATCCGGTATTTGTTTTGGATGAGGTTGATAAGTTAGCCAGTGATTTTCGGGGTGATCCGGCTTCGGCACTGCTTGAAGTACTCGACCCCGAGCAGAACCATACCTTTTCTGACCACTATATCGATGTGCCCTTCAATCTATCAAAGTGCTTTTTTATCGCGACTGCAAATCAATTGGCACCTATTCCGCCAGCCTTGCGTGACCGCTTGGAGATTTTGGAGTTGAGCGGTTATACCCTTGAAGAAAAATTGGAAATCGCAAAACGACATTTGTTGCGCAAGGCACTTAGTGAGCACGGCCTAGTGGAAGAAAAGTGTAAGGTACCCGATGAGACTCTAAAGCAGGTGATAGGCTCGTACACCCGGGAGGCGGGAGTGCGAAACCTCAAACGCGAAATTGCATCGGTGTGTCGGAACGTCGCTGTCGGTTTTGCAGAAAAGGAGTACGAAGAGAGAACGGTCGCGCCTGAGGATATAGAGGACATTCTTGGGCCGGAGAAGTTTGTTAATGAGATGGCCCAACGAACGGACGTTACCGGCGTTGCCACAGGGCTTGCCTGGACCTCAGTTGGCGGGGATATCTTATTTATTGAAGTTACAATGATGCCCGGCAAGGGTGGATTGACTCTCACCGGAAAACTCGGCGATGTTATGAAAGAGTCGGCTCAGGCGGCGATGTCGCTGGTTCGTTCGCAAGCTTCTGAGTGGGGTATCGATCCAGCCACCTTCAAAGACAACGATTTGCATATTCATGTGCCTGCGGGCGCGATTCCTAAGGACGGCCCTTCGGCGGGAGTTACTATCTTGACGGCTTTGGTCTCGTTGTTAACGGGGATTAAAGTCAAAGCAGATGTGGCCATGACCGGCGAGTTGACTCTAAGAGGCAATGTTTTAGCGGTCGGCGGTATCAAAGAAAAGGTTTTGGCGGCCAAACGGGCGGGAGTAAAGACAATTATCATTCCGGAAAGGTGCAAGAAAGACTTGGTGGAAATTCCCGAAGACAATCTTGCCGGGATTAAGTTTGTTGCGGCGTCAAGGATTGAAGAGGTCTTAGCCGAAGCACTCGTTACGCCTCTACCGACGACAAAAAAGCGGGCAAAAAGAAGTGGCGGTAAATCAAAGGCTGCAAAGCAAGTTACAGCTAATTAGTTTCTTGGTATAGCCTGGTTACGAGAGCTCTTGAGGTTTTGGGACGGGAGTTCTTGGGTTGTTGGTGCAGCCCTAGGCTCCCGCTTTTCTTGCTGAATACGAATTTTATTGACTCGTGGGCCGATTACTTCGACGACATGGAAGCTATACCCATTGACGACAATTCTATCCCCATTTCTGGGCATTCTACCCAGTTTCTCCATAAGGAAACCCGCGATGGTTCGCATGTCTTCGTGATTGGGTAGCGCTATCTTGAGGGTTTCTGCTATTTCTTCTAGGGGAGCTACCCCCTCTACATCGTAGGCACCGCCGGGTAGGCGAACCATATCCGGGTCCTCGTAGTCTTCATGGAGTCCCATAACAGCAGAGACGAGATCTGCTGCGGTAAGGATTCCCGAGGTACCCCCATATTCATCGACGATAATGGCCATTCCGGTATGCCGGGTTCTGAATTCGGCTAGAAGACGCTCTCCTGAGAGCATCTCAGGGAAATAAGTAACCGGTTTGGCTAGTGGGCGCAGGTCTGTAATTTTTTCGTCCCGTGAGTCGAAGAAGAGTTGTCTCAGGTCAACAATACCTAAGACGTCGTCTAATTCTCTGTCGCACAGGGGGAAGCGTTTGTGTCCACTTTCGATTGCTCGTTTCAGATTCTCTTCACTTGGTAGGTTAACATCGAGGTAAACGACATCGTTACGTGGTATCATGAGGTGCCTTGCGGTCTTATTGGGAAGGATAAGGGCTTTTCTAAGGATTTCCTCTCTTTGAACGCTCAGTAGCCCCGCGCTTCTCGCTTGTGATAAAATTATCTTGAGTTCTTCCTCAGAATGTCCCTCTCCTTCTTCTCCTGGCGCAGGGTGGCGAAGCCCAAAGCAACGCAGTAAGGCATTCGAAACTCCGTTGAGGGACCAGATAAATGGAAAGAAGAGGAGATAAAAAAAACGCATGGGGTAGGCTGCAAAGATTGCAACCCCTTCAGCGTTGATGAGTGCTATAGATTTTGGTGCCAATTCACCGACTACGATATGCAGGAAGCTGATCAGGCTGAAGGCAACTGCAGCCGAGATGCTGTGGATCCAGGTTGGGTCGGTGATGCCAAGGCTGTTCAGCGGCCCCTCTATGAGTCGGGCGAATGCTGGTTCTCCAATCCAGCCTAATCCAAGACTGGCGATAGTTATCCCCAATTGGGTGGCAGAAAGGTAGGCATCCAAATTTGCAATAAGGCTTTGTGCGGCTGTTGCACCTGGCTTTTTTTGCCGAATCAATTCCTCGATTCGGGTAGGCCGCACCTTTACAATAGCGAACTCGGTAGCAACAAAAAAACCATTCAAGAAAACAAGGGCGAATGCCAAAAGAAGAGCAAATAATTCCATAGATACAAAGAGAATATGCTCTCCGGGGAGAAGGTCAAGGTCTTGGTAATTTTAGGTAAACCCTTGAATCTCTCTTAGGGCATGTGCCAATCAAGGGGACATGAGCGAAGCACCGA
>CAXGXL010000177.1:0-6926 GCA_964013555.1 uncultured bacterium | reverse complement strand
GCTAGATACAACTCTAGGCTGACTTTTGGAGCTTAATTGCGAAGAAACCGTCGCAGTGATGTAAGTCCGTCCACGTTTGAATGTATTCTCCGCCAAAATACTCTTTGCTTGTTGACTTAAAGGGGCTGAGTAATTCACTAGAAATCGGGACAACCTTGTAATTGGGGTATTTATCCAAATACGATTGAATAACCTGGGTGCTTTCTTCTCTTGTGAATGTGCATACAGAGTAAATAAGGTAGCCGCCGGGTTTGAGAGTGGATGCTGCACTTTCGAGAAGTTGCATCTGAATCTCGGATAGCTCGCTGATATCTGTTGTTTTCAGCCGCATATCGGGATTGCGCCTGAGGGTTCCAAACCCAGAACAGGGAGCATCAAGCAATATCTTATCAACTTGATCGCCATTGGCCCACTGCCGGATTGTGGTTTGGAGGAGGGGGGCATTGGTGGCATCCATGACTTTGGTTTCAATTGATTGTATCCCCAGCCGCTTTTTTGCTTTTTCTATAAGTCCTGCGCGTCCTGGATAAAGATCGAAGGCCAATATGGGGGCTTGGTCATTACTTAACTCTGCTAAGAAAGTTGTTTTTCCTCCTGGTGCAGCACAGAGATCTACAATCGTTTCGGCAGGTTTGGGATCGACCAAATGGCAGACCAATTGCGATGCAATATCTTGAACTGAAAATTCTCCGTCTAAAAAACTCAAGTTTTCTCTTAGGTTACCTGGGTTTATTACGTTTAATGAATAAGGGGTGGCTGGATTAACATTAGAGGTAAGGCCTTCTTGCTTCAATGCGGTTTGCAGGGCGTTTCGAGTGGTTTTTAGGCGATTGTGGCGAATTGTAAATGGAGCTGCTTCACTCATTTTCTGGGCCCACTGCTCGGTTTCTTTTGCTCCTCGGCGTTTGAGCACCCGCTCTGCAATCGCGGTTGGAATCGAATGCTCGATAGCAAGAGCTTCGGTTGGAGAAGGCGCGGATTGAGTGATGGAGGGAAGGGATTGAGTCTGAAGGTTACGTTCGAGTTCTCGCAAGACACCATTTGTAAATCCACGAACCTTGTTCTTGGAGGGGGACACTAGGTTTACAGCTTCGTGAACAGCACTATGGGCAGGTGTACGAAGAAATAACAATTCGTAGGATCCGATTCGTAACGCCGCCAAGGCCTCGGGCTGAATTTTTTTGAGCCGGCGAGAGGAGTGCTTTCTAATGTAGAAATCCAGTTTCCGATTGTGGCGCAATACGCCGTAGACCAACTCTGTGGCTAGAGCTCGTTCTCTCGGGGGAGCATCGGTTCGGTTTAGAATTGCCGCTAAGGCACGGTCTGCAAATGCCTGGTCTTGGTAAACCCGTAAGAGGACCTTATGGGCTATTCGCCTCGCAAGCGACGCTGAAGTTCTAGGCATAGGATGATGGAGGCCCAAAATGCCGGAGTCTTAGGCAAGCCTCTGAGACCGACATTTTGGGTGTTATTCGTTTCAGATCCTAAGCTTGGGCTTCAGGAGCTGATGTTTCTTCGTTGGCGTCGACTGTTGCCGGCGCAGCTTGTTCGTCAGAGTCTGCTGCTTTTTCTTTTTCAGCTTTGCTCTTGGCCTGTTGGGCTTTTCGCTCTTCTAGGGCTTGTTTTCTAGATAGGCGTATTTTGCCTTTTTCTATCCCGATTACTTTGACCAAGACTTCATCGCCTTCTTGAAGTACGTCTTCAACGTTTTTGACACGGCGATCGGCCAACTCGGAGATATGGATGAGTCCATCTGTTCCTGGGAAGATTTCGACGAAAGCACCAAAATCTGCTGTCTTTCTAACATTACCCAAGTACAATTTGCCCATTTCCGCTTCTTGGGTGAGGTCCTTAATCATTTTAAGGGCCATATTAGAAGCTTCTCCGTCGGACGATGCCACGGAAATCGTTCCATCGTCTTCGATATTGATCTGACAACCTGTTCTGGCGACGATATCTTTAATGACTTTACCACCGGGTCCAATAACATCGCGAATCTTATCAGTGCTGATTTTTAGCTGAGTAATTCGCGGAGCGAATGTAGACATTTCAGATTTGGTCTCGGCAAGAGTTTTTGCCATTTCACCTAAGATATGCAGTCGTCCATCACGTGCTTGAGCGAGAGCTGTTTCAAGGATCTCTCTGGTGACTCCAGTAATTTTGATATCCATCTGAATCGCAGTAATACCATCGACAGTACCAGCAACTTTGAAGTCCATATCTCCTAGGTGATCTTCGTCTCCCAAAATATCAGAGAGAACTGCGATGTCATCACCCTCTTTGATTAGCCCCATAGCAATGCCGGCACATGCACCTTTCATGGGTACACCTGCTGCCATCATGGACATAGATCCTCCACAAACGGTCGCCATCGAAGAGGAGCCGTTGGATTCGGTAACGTCGCTCAGAATGCGAACGGTATATGGGAAACCATCATCACCTAGATCTACCAAAGGCTCCAAAGCACGGTGAGCGAGCGTTCCGTGCCCAACCTCGCGACGCCCGGGGCCGCGCATGAATCGACACTCGCCAACACTGTAAGGGGGAAAGTTGTAATGAAGCATGAAGTTGTTGAAATCATCTGAGTGCAATGCATCAATGCGTTGCTCATCCTGTTTGGTTCCCAGCGTTGTTGTTACAATCGCTTGGGTTTCACCACGTGTGAAGAGCGCTGAGCCATGGGGGCGTTCTAGAAAGTTTATTTCAGTGGTTATGTCTCTAATTTCGTTTAGAGCACGTCCGTCGAGTCGAACTTTTTCTTTAGCGGTCTTAAGTCGGATCAATTCTTCTTTGACTGTTCCAAAGAGGCCTTTGATATCTTTAGCGCGCTCTTCGAGGGTTTCATCCTCGGCTACGAGCGCTGTAACTACTTCTTTCTTAAGTTCATCTAAAGCAGCGTACCGATCGAGTTTTGAAGGAATCGACACGGCATCTTGGATTTTAGCTGTCGCATAGGCAGCGACTTTTGCTTTTAGCTCTTCATCAACAACCGGTGCTACGACTTCTCGTTTTTCTTTGCCTACTTCTTTTTGGAGTTCTTCTTGGACATCAAGCAAGACTTGCGCCTTTTCGTGTGCCAAAAAGAGTGCGTCGAGAATTTCAGACTCAGATGCTTGGTCTGCCCCACCTTCAACCATAACAATAGCGTCGCGGCTACATGTAACGAAGATGTTGATATCCGAAGCATTGATTTTTTCGAAACTCGGATTGACTAAGAACTCGCCCTCCACTCGGCAAATTCGAACCCCAGCGATAGGTCCTAGAAAAGGCAGGTTGGAAATTGATAGAGCCGCTGAAGCACCAGTCATGGCAAGTGCATCTGCGGGGTGTTCCGGATCTGCCGAAAATACGGTTGCAATGATTTGTGTTTCAGAGGACCAACCGTCTTTGAACAAAGGGCGAATCGAGCGATCAATCAGTCGAGAGGTAAGGGTTTCACTATCTCGCAATCTACCTTCTCGTTTAAAATAGCCACCTGGAATCTTACCAGCGGCAGACATTTTCTCCTGGTAGTCAACGGTAAGTGGGAGAAAATCAATATCGTCGCGGGCATCTTTTGCTCCAGTTGCCGTGACCAGTACAGTGGTTCCACCGGAGGAGATCATAACAGAGCCAGAGGCCTGCTTGGCTATTTTTCCGGTTTGAATTGTAATAGTGTTTTCGCCAAAATTGACGCTTTTTTCAATGGGATTCATTTTTGTCTTCTTCCTACGCGTGTGCCATTTTTCGGGAAAGGGGATGCGCTACTGCTGAATAATTAAAAGCAAATCAAAGATTGGTTTGCCTAGTATCTCCCCCGAAAAACTTTGCTTCCCAACACCTGTTAGGAAGCAGAAGTGGCAACTCTATTTCAATGGAGCAGTAGCTCAAAAAAATCGAGACTAAATTACTTACGAAGACCAAGCTCTTTGATGAGGTTGCGGTAACGATTAACGTCACTTTTCTTGAGGTAAGCAAGAAGAGATTTCCGTTGGCTTACCAAAAGCAATAGACCACGTCGGCTATGGTGGTCTTTTTTATGAACTTTAAAGTGCTCGGTGAGCTCGTTAATTCGATGAGTTAACAACGCGACCTGAACCTCTGGGGAACCAGTGTCGGTGTCGTGTTGTTTGAATTTTTCTATAATTTCTGCTTTCGCTGCTGTCGCCATCGCCATGATACACCTCTTGTTATCAGTTAGAGTTAATGTGAATACCCCGGCGTGGTGGAGTATTACACGAGGTTCTATTAATTTCGCGGGGTTAGTACGGTATTCATCTCGATTAGTCAATACAGAGTCGACTGGGACAAAGATCGTCCTATAAGTGGGGTGACGGCTGGAGGTGGCTGAAAACATGGAATTTTCTATTTTGCCAAGAGGAGTTTTGGGAGCTCAAAATGAATCGCGAATGGGACCATGGAGCCAAAAGGGGGGAGATAGGGCCTTGGGAGATTGGGGATAAGCGGAAAAAGATGAACGATTATACTCGCTTCCCCTCCCGGCAAGGTGTACGAAGATAGTTGTAAATAAAGGATCCTCAAGATTGATTCTAGGATTACGGAGTTCATTTATGCCAAATCGTTCTAATCCCGAAGTTCTTAGAAATGATCCTGCATTGGAATACCACGAGCGTGAGCCGGCGGGAAAAATTGAGGTAGTTGCTACTAAGCCTTGCGCGACGCAGGTGGATCTTTCTTTGGCCTATACCCCCGGTGTGGCCCTTCCTTGTCTGGAAATCGCTAAGAATCCCGATGCGGCAGCCCTCTATACAGGCCGCGCTAACCTTGTAGCGGTGATTTCTAATGGCAGTGCTGTTTTGGGGCTCGGGGATATTGGCCCCTTGGCAAGTAAGCCAGTTATGGAGGGCAAAGCAGTATTATTCAAACGCTTCGCAGGAATTGATGTTTTTGATTTGGAACTCGATTGTGAAGATCCCGATAAATTGGTCGAAATAGTCAAAGCTCTTGAGCCGACATTTGGAGGGATTAATCTTGAGGATATCAAGGCTCCTGAGTGTTTTTATATTGAAAAACGCCTGCGCGAAGAGATGCAAATTCCTGTTTTTCACGATGATCAACATGGTACGGCGATTATTACTTGTGCGGCCTTTATCAATGCGTTGGAACTTGCAGGGAAAGAGGCGAAGGATGCAAAGGTTGTGGTGAGCGGGGCCGGCGCGGCGGCAGTTGCTTGCGGCAATTTGCTTGTTTCTTTCGGAGTGCAGGAACACAATCTTGTTTATTGCGATAGTCGAGGGGTAATTTTCAAGGGGCGTGAGAATCTCTCTGCCGAAAAGGAAGCACTGGCGGTTGAGACTAAGGCTCGTAGCTTGGCCGATGCTATGGTGGGCTCAGATGTGTTCTTAGGTGTATCTGTCAAAGATCTAGTATCCCCACAGATGGTTCAGTCGATGAATTCGAATCCGATCATTTTTGCTTTGGCGAATCCCGATCCGGAAATCTCATACCCGGATGCCAAAGCAGCTCGTGAAGACGCAATTGTAGCGACGGGGCGTTCTGATTTTCCGAATCAGGTAAATAATGTTCTAGGCTTTCCCTATATTTTTCGTGGGGCTCTAGATTCGGGGGCGAGTGTCGTTACAGAGGAAATGAAGATGGCTGCCGCCAGAGCCTTGGCAGCCTTGGCTCGCGAAGATGTTCCCGACTCTGTACGAAGTGCCTACGGCGGTAAAGAAATACGGTTTGGGTCCGACTATCTGATTCCGAAGCCGTTCGATCATCGAGTTTTGTTGTGGGTAGCTCCCGCTGTTGCGCAAGCGGCCAATAAAAGTGGAGTTGCCCACAGACCTATAACCGATATGGCGGCTTATCGGAAAAAACTCTCTGTATTTTTAGGTAAACGCAGAGAGGTAATGGCACACGTTGGTACAAAAGCTAGATTGGATCCGAAGAAAATAGTTTTTCCAGAAGGTTACAAGCGTCGAACGTTGCGAGCTTGTTATGAATTGGCCCAAGAAGGTATTTGCCACCCTGTCGTGCTCGGGGACAAGCAGAGAATTGAGACGGTAGCACGAGGAGCTGGGATTACCTTAGATAAAATTGAAATCATCGATCCCTATGGAAGCGAGTATTACGAGAGCTTTGTCAATAAGTACATAGAGCTGCGCCATCGTAAGGGAATTACGCCGCGAGCTGCGAGAAAACACATGTCGGAGCGAGTTCGGTTTGGGATGATGATGGTAAGGCAGAACTTGGCAGGTGGATTGGTTTGCGGGCTTTCGATGAACTATCCTGAAACGATTCGACCGGCTTTGCAGATTATTGGGGCTCAATCCAATGTTGTTGCTGGAATGTACTTGATCCTCAAAAAAGACCGCATGTTTTTCTTTGCCGATACGACGGTGAATATTGAGCCGGACGCACAGACGCTAGCTTCAATAGCCATTTTAACCGCTAAAGAAGTAGAGAAATTCAATGTTCAGCCGCGCGTGGCGATGGTTTCTTTTTCGAGTTTTGGTTCTGCGAATCATAGCTTGGTCTCTAAAGTACAAGAGGCAGCCGGAATTGTTCGTCGCCTTGAGCCTGATTTGATCATTGATGGAGAAATGCAGATTGATCCTGCGGTCAACCCCCATCTTGCGGCTGAGGAATATCCTTTCTCAAAAATTCAGGGTGATGCGAATATTTTAATTTTTCCGTCTCTTGAGGCGGCGAATGTTGCTTATAAATTAATGGCGAACGTCGGAGATTCTGAGGCAGTTGGCCCTATTTTATTGGGAATGGAGCAACCGGTGAATGTGCTAAGTCGAGGAGCAAGTGCTGAGGATGTTTACAACATGGCGGCGTACACGGTTTTACAAGCGCAGAGTAAATAAGCTTGATTGAAACTCTCAATTCCCTACGTGGTTTTTTCCTTGAAGGTAGTCTATCCTTTATCTTCATAGACGGCGGCATTTTTGGGCATTTAAAGGTCCGTTGAGGCCACC
>CAXGXL010000176.1:0-6932 GCA_964013555.1 uncultured bacterium | reverse complement strand
TAAATTCTGAATCAACGTTGTCTGCTAATTTGAGGTTCACAACATCGTTTCTTTGCGCAACGAAAATGACCATCGCGCGATTTCCCTCTCGCACCAAATTTGTAAGATGTTCTGCAGTATCAATTCCGGGAACGTATCTTGCATCGGGAAAGAAGCTGGTTTCATTGACCGCTAGAGTAACGTTTTCTACGATAATATAACAGGGTCGCAGGCTATTACCCTCAAGAACTAAATCTATGCGGTGTTCCCCCCGGGTCCTTACTTGCCGGCGGATTGTTGCATAGCCAGCCAGCTCAGAGATCTGACCTTTCATCATAGCTTCACTAATAACTGTAATAGGGCGCCCTGTGTGAATTCCAACTGGAACGCGTCCCGAGTAGACAATTTCAAGTTGATGTTGAAATTTGCGACGAGGATCCTCGTTGACCGATAGAAGTACTTTACTTCCTGGCTCGGAGACCCCCTCCATGCTTCCTGGGTTGGCACAATGTGCGGTAATTTGCTCTCCGTTGTTGAGTCTAACATCAGCGAGAAAGCGATTGTATCGACGTATTAATTTTCCCTCGACTAAGGGTTGCTCGAATTTCATTTATTTTCTCCCACCCACTATTTGAACTCTCGGCTAGATTCCAACCGAGATTATTTTTGGGGACGCAATCACGATTCGATGCGTTTCGTCAAGGGTAACAACGAATCGGGGTATCTGATTCTTCCCAAAAAGTGAACGAGCCTTATTGTTAGTGCTGTATTCGATTTGCACGGTTACGTTAGATCCCCGAAGAGGCGGAAGTCCCTTGTGGGGGAAATCCCTGGCTCGTTTCTGGCGCGTTGACCTAGTGGGATTTTGTGGCTAAGCTGCCAGGAGTATGAGGGGTGAGAAGATGGGTAAAGCCGTTGGAATATTCATTTTGTGTGCTGGCTTAGCGGGAGGAGGTATCGCCTTTGGAGAGCCTTCAAAGGCCCCAGAGCAACTGCGACTAAATGAAGTTGATTTGGAGTGTCGTAGTTCCCTCGAGGAGATGAAGCGTATATTGAGTCGTGTTAAAGAGCTGCGCCGGGAGGCTCGCGATTCGAATGATATCGTGAAGCTGAACTGCGTTAACGAGAAATTGAGTACTATCAAGGGTCTCCTTAAGGTCTCAGAACAAGCTTATAAGGTTTTTCAAGAGGAGAGTTTGGCCCGGAATTTACTTGGTTTGCGTCACGAAGCCGATAAAATTCTAACGGCTCGCGATAAGTCCGCCCAGTTGGGGGCCGATAGTGAAATTTGCATAGGTGAATTTGCTGTTTATTCCGGGGAGACCGAGTTAAGAACTGAAGTAGATCCGGAAAGTGCTGGCGAGAGCGAATTTGCCCTTGGCGGGGACATTGATTCAGCCATTTCAGACTACGATCTCCCTGCCGTTGAACCTCCTCCTACCGCAAGTCCATATCTTTAGTCCGGCTCGTTCGTATTCGGGAAATGGGGGTACCCGCCATCGTTTGGGGAATGTCTATAGCCAGGTGGTCTAGGACCGTTGGCGCAATGTCTAAGATATCCAGTCCTTCTTGGTAGCCTGCTTCTTGATTGGGGCCGTGGCAGATGCATATCCCATTTTGTGCGTGGTTGGCGCCGTCTTGGCCCGTGTCATTTTGCGATGAAAACCAATTAGGATGCCCTAAGGTCCCCAGGGCCCGATAACTCAGATCGTTTAGGATTAGGGTCAAGTCAGGGGGGAAACCTCGCGGGTTGTTTCCGTACGCTTGGGTTGGGCTAAGTACTTTGATATTTAATTGGGTACCATTTCTATCTAGCAAGGAACTCCATTGCTTTTGTAACTGAAGCGACATTGTCTGTGCATCTTGTTCGGTGATGGTGCCTTTGGGTTCGCGATTTTCAATATTGAAATAGATTCTGCCCACGTAGCCTCCATCAGCCCACATTTTCGTACGCGCCCAATCCACCAAGTCGAGTTGGAGTGGCCCCGAACGAGGGTGCTCGTCCAATAATGCAAGATAGCCGTTGTCTACGAGCCATTGATTAATGGCAAAGCCTCCCTTCATCGTTTGTGCGCCGTGGTCAGATACAATGAGCAGAAGATCATTGGGTCGGAGGTGCTTGGTGAGTTTTCCGAGCCAGCTATCCAACAATATATAATAGTCTCGGATAGCGAATCGCATAGAATGTTCTGGAACAAAATCGGGATGATCTGGTTGAGCGTAGTGCCAGAATATATGGTGTAGCCGATCGGGTCCCATTTCTACCATCATAAAAAGGGACCAGTCATCTTGGCGAAGCCAGTGTTCGGCTACTTGAAACCTAGCGTTGGTCATGCGGTGGATTTCAGCCAGAACGTCTTTTGGGGAACGGGTGCGGTAGTCTTCGATGTCCACCTGAAAATCCGGAAATTTATCTTTGATGGATTGGCCAAGGTTTCTAGGATAGCTGGTCGGCCCACATGGGTCGGCAATTGGAAAGCCGGCTATCAATTCTCCTTGGAGTGGCAGGGCTGGATAAGTTTGGGGCACGGTCAGAATTCGATTGAATAACCCGGCATCCGAGGTTAGCTGCCAGAGCGTAGGGACTGGAAAACCTAACGATGACGGAAGCTTACGTTCCTTATAGGTGTTATTTTTTCGTGTGCGAAAGCCGTAGGAGCCCAGGATTCCCGGACTGCTGCCGGTTACCATACAAGCCCATGCGGGAATTGTGATGGGCGGAGTTGTACTTTTTAACGGTCCCCAGACGCTCTTTTTTACAATGCTCTCGAAATTTGGTAAGACCTTCGAGTATTGATCGAATAGAAGTTGTGGAGTGAGACAATCGAGACCGATGATACAAACGCGCGACATTATTCAAACTCCAGGCTGGTTGAATCAGATGGACATTAATCCAGTCCTACCTACACGACTTAGGTGGTGAGATGAAGTATGTAGTTATTGTCGCAGGCTTTTTCGTGGTACTTCCTCTGGCGGCTCAAGAGGCGCCTGCCGAGTCGTCTAAGGCGACTTCGTCGGTTTCCGTATCGAAGGTACTCGGAACCTCATCGCAAGGTTCAGAGCCTCCATCATCGACAATAGTTTTACGAAAGCGGCGACTTAGGAGACTTCCCTATCGTGATGGAATGCCTCGCCCACCTGCTGGAATGCAGGAATGTACCGAGGCATTACTGCCGGTTGAAAATTTCCAGTTACCTATTGGTGAGACGATTCGATATACCGTTGAAATTGATAGCCTATCTGTAGGCACAATTGATTTTAAGGTCGTGAACCGGGGTATTTTTTCAGGTACCCAGGTAGATGAGTATCGAAGTCTCTTTAAGATAGATGGTTTGGTGTCGACCTTCATGCCGGTTCGCGGACAGGCAGCCTCGGTCGTAAAATTGTCGGATCTTCAGCCCTTACGTGCAATGAATCGGTATTCAATTGATGAAACCCGTCTCGATGAGAAAATCGAGTTTACGACCAACGCGACTGAACTTGTTTCAACCCGAGAGAGAAATGGCAAGAGTGCCAAGCAGAGCCGTTCTTTTGACTATTCTGTTCAGGATTTTGTGACCGCTTTTTATCAGTTGCGTCGAATGCCGCGTGACATCGAAGGATGTGTGGTTATCTACAGTAATCTTCGAGCGTATACAGTATGGATTCGGAAAGAGGGGGAGGAGAGAATAAAAACCCCCATTGGTTACAAATTAGCCGATCGTTACAGTATAAAATATGGCTCAGAGTACTCTAAGCTGGCCAAAGAAGGTTCTTTTTGGGTTGGGGTTGAAGATATTAGGTTGCCCTATAGGTTAGTGATAGACTCACGTCATACACTTGAAGCAAATGTGTATCTTTATGAACCCGGTACTCAAGATTGAGGCTGTTTTTTTGGCCGTGGAATAGTTTTTGATATTAAGGCAATTATGTTCTCTAAGCCCTCGCCCAAGTTGGCGGTTGTTTCTTTAGCTTTTGTTCTCGGACTCTTTGCGGTTCCGATCGACCAAGAGATTGTCGCCCAACAGTCTGCGGCTCGAATGGGGCGAGTGGTGTTTTCCGAACTTTTGGCTGAAAACACTTCGCAGCCAATAGTCTTGGATTTTGCCGGAGATTCAATTGTAGGAGCGGAGCTTCGCGCGTTAATCGAGCGCAGAAAGTACGCTCTTTTGGTAGAGGAGGGCGCACCAGTATTGAGTGTGCGTCATAGCGAAAGTGACGCTAGCTTTGAGTTGAGTGGAACCTTTGGTGACAAGTCTAAATCTACTGCTATTCGAAAAGCAGAGCATTTGTCTCTACTACCACCTTTGATAGCAGTTTTGTTGGCTCTGCTAATTAGAAATATTGTCGCTAGCCTTTTTATGGGGATCTGGGCGGGTGTGACGCTTTTAAAAGGAGGAAATCCTTTATTGGGGCTATGGGCGGTTTTCGTCGATTACGTTTACCCGGTTTTGACGGATTCGTTTAATCTACAAATTCTGGGGTTTACATTGTCCTTGGTCGGGATGGTGGCTGTGGTCGGACGCATGGGCGGGACGAAGGCATTGGTAAATGCCGTTTCTCGTTTTGCGAAAGGGCCGCGAAGTGCTCAAACAGTTACTGCCTCAATGGGAACGGTCATATTTTTCGATGACTATGCAAATACATTGGTCGTGGGTACTACCGCACGAGCCTTGACCGACAAACTTCGTGTAAGTCGAGAGAAGCTTGCCTATATCGTTGATTCGACTAGCGCCCCCGTAGCAGGAATTGCCATTATATCAACATGGGTCGGCTATGAAGTAGGTCTCTTCGATGGGCTCTTGGTTGAATTTTCTCATGTTGTGGGGGTGCCCTCCACCGGTTACGGTCTGTTTTTTTCCATTATCCCTCTGCGCTTTTACTGCATTTTTGCTTTAGTTCTGGTTTTTTTGACGGCGTTTTCCGGCCGGGATTTGGGAGCGATGTATCGTGCTGAAAAGCGGGTTCGGGCAGGAGGACCGGTTTCGCTGCCAAAAGATGCTGGTGCTTCATCTCGAGAGAATGCTGGTGAGTTGTCCCTTGAGAAACCTGGTGTACCTCCAAGAATGATTAATGCAATAATCCCAGTGGGTTCTGTTCTTACTTTTATTGCATTTCGTATTTGGCAATATGGTCACCCTACGCTGGAGAGCTCTTTATCGGCTTGGTCGATAGATTATTGGAGACTCATCTTCATTAATGCCGGCGACCATATGGGAGAGGTCTTGTTGGTCGCAGGGTTGGTGGGGAGCCTAGTTGCATTCGGAATGAGTTTTTTTCAGGGGCTTCTAACGCCCAAGGAGGCTCTTCAAGCCTATGGGAAGGGTATGAGGACTCTTTCTGAAGCGTGTATGATTTTGATACTTGCTTGGGTTATTAAGAATGTTTGCAGTGATTCTTCGACAGGGCTGGCCTTGGTTGGCATGGTTGCAAAATCGTTGCCAGCAGCAGCGGTTCCTCTAACGGTGTTTTTTCTTGCGGGCATTGTTGCCTTTTCGACTGGGAGTTCCTGGGGAACGATGGCTCTTTTGTTACCAGTCGCTGCCCCGCTAGCGACGGCGCTTTCCGGGGAGTTGGTCATTATTCTTGCGAGCATGGGCGCAGTTTTGGATGGTGCGATTTGGGGAGATCATTGCTCTCCTATTTCAGATACTACGGTATTGTCGTCGACTGCTACCGGTTGTCCTCATATGGATCACGTGAAAACGCAGTTTCCTTATGCTACGTTGGCGATGCTTGCTGCGGGGGGATTCGGCTATTGGGGATATGCCATGGGGCTGCCTATTTTGGTGATTTATTTAGCCGGGATTGTTTTTATGGGGAGTGTCTTGTTGGCTTTGGGCAAGAAAGCCTGAACTCTTGTGTAGACATCAAATTTCGTGAGCAGAAAATAGCAAAGCTCCAAACCAGAGCTGTGGTTTAGCGAGCCATTTCCTTAGCGGGACGGGGTTAATTCGATGAACGCATTTGACCTATAACTCGATTGTATTCAGATTCCCACTCGGGGGTGCCTTCTCGTAGGTTTTTGAGCTTGTTCCGAACTTCTCGATCAAGCTCCGCATCGACACCGAGGTATTTTCCCATCGCTGCTTGGATCATCTCTTTAAGTTCTTCATCGTCTGCAAACACTTCCTGGATGTTCGTGGAATTGAAAAGCGAATCCAGCATAAGCGATTGAACGAATTCAAGATCGCCCGATCCAACAACCAGCTTTCGTTTGGAAGCAATGTTCTTTTTTACGCGGGCCAGAGCATCCATAGAGAGCTTGTGCCGACTTAGAGCGTCTTTGGCGTCGTTATTTAATTGTTCGACGTCATTAAGGTATTTGACGAGCACTCCGGCGATATCCAGTTCTGCTTCGTCCCTTCGACCATCCTCAACTTCGATCGCTCGATTGACAAGGAGAACCCTAACAACATCTTTTGCGATTTTTGGAATAACCCTACGATATATCTTCATTTTTACGGGCCCCTCAATTAATCTAGGCTCTGTTAATTTAAGACATCAAATAATCGCTCAACCGTTTTGGACCACGACTATACAAGTTGTGTGCCATATAGGCCCCTCCTCAATCCTCTGTCAAGAAGAGCGAATAATTTCCAGCTTACCAGTGACCGTATCCTTTTTCCATCTTTCATTGTTGCTGATTCTCGTTAATTAAAATCGCCGAATTTTTGACCACATCGATTTGAAAATCTACGATGTAACTTAGCTCTCGAGTTTTATCTAAAGGAAGTTAAACGATGGCAAATCGGCGTAAGACACCGAAAACAAAAAAGAAACGTGAGGAGGGGGAATCTAAGGTACAAGGGGTTTACCAGCTTTCGGGCTCTATTGCCGCACCTCGAGAGGCAGTTGCTGTGGTTTTGAGTTGCATCGGGATCTTAACGCTCTTGAGTTTGGGGAGTTTTGAACCAGGCGATATATCTTTGAATGCGAGCGGCTCACCGCAGGTCAAAAATTGGATCGGCCCC
>CAXGXL010000175.1:0-6932 GCA_964013555.1 uncultured bacterium | reverse complement strand
TACTCATACCATCTTGCTATTAGGCACACTCATTGTTCCTAATATTGTATTTGCCTGCCCTCAGTGCGCGCAAAACAACAACGATAGTGTAAGTTTTCTATTAATGCTAGGTGCAATGATTTTACTTCCGTATCCTGTGGTGGCAGGGGTCGTTTACCTTATTCGAAAAGGGGACGAAATCGACCAGGCACAAAGAGCGAGGGGTATTCTTGAGCCTTAAGGCGTTGAATATTGTTTTTTTGGATTAACACTTCCACTACGGAGACATCAAAGAATGTCTGGTCTTCGACATATTAAGAAATGGATCGCAACAGTACCCGTACTCTTGTGGTCATCTTCGAGTTTTGCGGCAGTTCAAGGGGAGGCCGGTATAGGCTTTCCCCGCGACGTATCCGTTGACGGTGAACGTATTGACTGGCTACTCAATGTCACCAACGGCTTTGCGTTGTTGCTTTTTATTATCATGTGCGTTTGGATGGCAATTTGTATCCTAAAGCACAACAAGAACCACACCCCTGATTACGATTATGGGACGAGCAAGCACTCGGTTTATACGGCAATCACCGTCTCTGTTTTGATCTTCTTCGTTGTGGACGGAAATCTTTTCTACAACTCGGTCATCGATGTAAATGAGATCTTCTGGAACTACAAAGCCGCTGAAACAGAGGACACCGTTCGAATTGAAGTGAACGCTCGCCAATGGGCTTGGTCGATACGGTATCCAGGCCCTGATAATATGTTCAACACCAAAGACGATATCGTCACGTTGAATGATATGCGCGTTCCGGTCAATAAGCCAATCTCGCTGCAATTAGGTGCAGTTGACGTAATCCACTCGTTTTTTCTTCCAAACCTGAGGATCAAAAACGACGCAGTTCCGGGGATGATCAACAAGCTTTGGTTTCAAGCCAAAGAAACCGGAGAATTTGATATAGCCTGCACGCAGCACTGTGGAACTTACCACTATAAAATGAAGGGTAAGCTTACCATTTTGGAACAAGCCGACTACGACGCTTGGTACAAAGAAGCTCAAATCAACTCAGAACGTGACTACGACGATACCGATGCCCAAGCCCATTGGGGCTGGAAATGGCGGGAGATGTAAAACATGGTTGAATTGCAACCCATCCACGAAGTACCCGAATCGTTTATCAAACGATGGATTTTCAGTGGCGATCACAAAGTTATCGCCAAGCAATTTCTTTGGGCAGGTCTTTTGTTTTTAGCATTTGGCGGTACCCTGGCGATGATGATTCGTTGGCAGTGGGCCTATCCGGGAGAGAAGGTTCCCGTATTGGGTGACCTTTTCTTATCCGCGCAGGGGGGCGTTGTTACACCATCGACTTACGCAACCCTGTTTACCACCCATGGACTCATCATGGTTTTCTGGGCGATTACGCCGCTATTAATCGGGGCGTTTGGCAACCTGGTCATCCCCTTGATGATTGGCGCACGAGACATGGCCTTTCCATGGCTCAATATGGCCTCTTTTTGGGTATTTTTTCTCTCCCAATTGATGGTCATTGCTTCTTTTCTGGTTGAATTAGGTGGAGCAGCAGCTGGCTGGACAACCTATCCCCCGCTTTCTACGAACGTAGGTACGCCCGGTTATGGGCAGAGCATCATGGTAGCAGCGCTTTTTGTAACCGGTATTGCAACTATAATGGGCGCGCTAAACTACATTACGACCATTATTCGATTTCGAGCTCCTGGCATGACCTATATGAGAATGCCGTTAACGATCTGGGCAATGTTCCTAACCTCGATTCTCAACGCTCTTTTTGTTCCTGTTTTGGGCTCAGCCGGCCTTTTATTGCTTTTCGATAGAACCTTTGGAACTAGTTTTTTCATCGCTGGTGCAGCTGGTGTTCAAGGGCAAGGAGATCCAATTGTGTTTCAACACCTCTTTTGGATCTTTGGGCACCCCGAAGTTTATATCTTGATTCTTCCCGCGTGGGGAATCGTTGGGGACCTCGTCTCCTTTTTCACCCGTAAACCCCATTATTGGTACAAAGGTTCTGTGTTCGCGATGATCGCGGTAACCGTCGTCTCCGCGGTGGTTTACGGACACCACATGTACGTTACCGGTATGAATCCGCTTTTGAGCCACACATTCATGCTTTTAACTTTGATCATCTCGATTCCCGCTGAAGTGCTTTTCCTCAATTGGCTCCACACAATGTGGAAGGGCTCTATGCAACTAACAACTCCTATGCTCTTTGCTTTGGGTACCATCTTCGTCTTTGGCTTAGGGGGACTTACGGGAATTGTATTAGGCACCATTTCAACGGATATCTATTTACACGATACCATGTGGGTTGTAGGCCACTTTCACTTTACCATGGCCTCAGCAAGCTTCTTGGCCATCTTTGCTGGAACCTATTTTTGGTTTCCGAAAATGTATGGTCGTATGATGGATGAGAAGCTGGGTCGGCTGCATTTTGCCTTCTCACTCATCTTTATTACCTTGCTCTTTGGTGGGCAATTGGCCGCCGGTTACGGTGGTCATCAAAGACGCCTCTTTGATCCCTACCAATATACATTCCTAGAGCATTTATTACCTTTGAATAGGGCAGTTAGTCACGCAGCCTTTGCTCTTGCTTTCGGTCAGATTTTCTTCGTTATCAACTTCTTTAAGAGCCTCGTCTCCGGTAAAGAAGCAGGCGACAATCCATGGAACGTTGGAACCCTCGAATGGACCATTTCATCTCCGCCGCCAATGCACAACTTTGACGTGATTCCAACGGTTCGCAGAGGACCACATGAATTTGCCAATCCGGATGTAAAAGAAGCCCTTGGTCGCGATTTTCTCTATCAAGACGAAGAAATGCCCGAAAACGTAGAAGAGCCGCAAGGAGCTCTGGCTCAATTGGCGTAGTCGTTGGGTATAGGATTGACACACAATGTCTCTGGCAGCGGACATAGGCCCTATGGGTAAAGTGATTAAATATGCTCCCAATGAGCGTCGGGATTGGAACGCTTTTTTGGGGATGGTCATTTTCTTGGGCTCGTGGATTATGCTCTTCGGGGGGATTTTTCTTACCTACGGAGCGCTGCGAGCGCGGGCGGAAATCTGGCCACCCCTAGATATGCCTCCCCTACCCCTTGATTTTCCGGCGATGAACACCTTGGTCATCGTTTTGAGCTCCGCATCGCTTCAAATAGGCTTAAATGGAGTCAAGGCCGGTAAAACCCATTTACTTCAGTGGGGACTACCGGTCACAACCGTTTTAGGGACTCTCTTTATTGTTCTCCAAAGTGTGGTTTGGTTCGATCTTTGGCAAGAGGGACTGCAATTTACCAGTGGTCCTTACGCCTCGGTTTTTTATGCAATTACGACGTTTCACGCAGCCCACGTGCTAATTGGTTTAGGAGCTCTTTTGTGGCTTTCTATTCAATCGTGGCGCGGCATGTATACGCCGGCTCGCTATTTGTCGATTAGACTCTGGGCAATGTACTGGCACTTTGTTGGTATTATCTGGGGCTTTATCTTTCTAACTGTTTACGTTCTTTGAGGGGCGTCATGCGTTTTCTACAGCTTTGTGCATTTGGTTCTGGACTTTTACTCATCGTTAGCTGCGGTGAAAAGCGTTACACAGAATCACAAACCTTCGCCGGACAAACGGTTTCTGCCGAAACCCTAAATCACGGCTACGAACAATACATGCTTAACTGCTATGCTTGTCACGGCGAGAATGGCGATGGAAAAGGCCCTGCTGCGGCGTATCTTCGTCCCAGTCCCCGAGACTTCCGTCAGGGCCTCTTTAAATTTGGCGGTGTTGCCGCCGGTGAGCTTCCCCATACCGCAGACCTTGTTCGCCTCGTAAAACGCGGCTTAACCGGGACAGCCATGCTGCCTTGGGATCTACCAGACGAGAGTATCGCCGCTGCCATCGAGTACATCAAAACCTTTTCAGCATCTCCTACCGGTGAAGAAAGTGACACGCACTCTCACCGGTGGCAGGACCCGGATTCCGAATTGGGCAAGAGAATCACAGAAACCACTAACCCTTGGCTGGGTAAGGGCAACAAAGGATTAATTCGAGGTAAAAAGGTTTATCATGCGACCGCCCAATGCTCGCGTTGTCATCCGGCCTACGCAACCAAAGAGGAAATTTACAATTACAATAAAGAACTTCTAGGAATGGAAGTGACAACTTTCGGTGACGATATGTATCGCTCGTATCTACGGGACAGCGAATATGGCGCGAAAGTTCTCCCCATCGACTTTCTTTTCCACTCAATTAAAACCCTCCACCCTGACGACACAAAAGACGAGCAAATCACGCAACTCTATTTGACTATTGGAGCAGGCATTGGGGGAACAGCAATGCCTGCTTGGAAAGGTTCGCTCTCAGAAGAAGATCTGTGGGCTTTAGCTATTTACGTCCAGGAAATATATGCTCTCAAAGACACTAAAGGTGCCATTGCCCTTAGAAAAGCTCTCGAATCCCAGCCAGCATTTGTAGCGCCCACTTCCGAGAACTAATTTCCCAGCTCTAAACCAAGTTACCGGAACAAAGATGAAATTAGTCACCGCCCATAAAATTCTCCTCTACGCCACAATAACTCTTTGTGCAGCCATTGTGGCCTGGGGAGTCTTTCATTTTAATAGAAGTGGAAATACAACCGGCGCGCTTCTCGCCGGCATGGGGGCCCTGGGAGGCGTCGGTTTCGGGTTCTATCTGCGCTACTTTATCAACAAAAACAAAGGCAAATAACGCCAGAAAAAAGCCACAGCTCGCTCATTCTACCCTAGATTGCTAGAGCCCTATCTCTTGAATTCGCAAATTCCTACCGCAGCTCCCAAAGCTCCCAGAGTGAAAAGCACCAAAACCGACATACAAAGCGGAACAGATAACTCAAGGACAGTTTCGACCGGAGCCAAACCACCGTACATAGCATGTCGAACCACACTCACCCCATATGCAACGGGATTGACAGCCATCGCGGTGCTAAAGAAACTTGAGTTAGGATCTGCAGGAAACATCGCGCCAGAGATGACCCAAAGTGGAACCAATAAGGTCATTTGAATAGCATGATAAGCCTGAACATTATCTAATAGCCAAGCCACAGCGAAACCTAAGGCGGTCAATCCCATTGACGCAACAAACATACCCGATAAGAGCAACGGCCACGAAATCGAATCAAACGAAAAACCGGCCAGTGGCGCAAAAGCCAAAAAGATGCCGGCTTGAAGCAAGGCAACCGTGGTGGCCCCTAAGCATTTTCCAAGAACGATGGAAAGCCTAGAGCCCGGCCCCGCAATAACCGCCTGCAAAAAACCAATGTTCCGATCTTCGATTATGCTGATGCTCGCAAAAATCGAAGCGAAGACCAAAACCATCAAAATGACACCGGGAAAGAAAAACTCGAGGTAATTCATTGATAGCGTTGGAATCTTAAAAGAGCTGGCCATTCCACTACCGATAACTCCCCAAAAAATAAGAGGTTGTCCAAGTGCTCCCGCAATTCGCGACGGCTGGCGAAAAAACCTCTTCAGATCCCGCTTCCACAAAACCAAAAGAGTCGCCCAATCATACCTACTACCCATTTTACTCCCCCACCTCATTGACAAGACTGTGGCCAGTCAAATGGAAAAATGCATCCGCCAATGTAGGCCGTCGAATTCCAATTGCGTCAAAGGTACCTGGAGGAAACGCTTCTACTAATCGCGGTACCACCTGATGAGCATCCGCAATTTCAACTTCGATATTGCTCTCATCTATTGCACGGGAGGGCACCTCAAGTTCAGCCTCGATATCTTCAATCAGGGCCTCTGAATTAGCCACCTCCATATGAATAATCTCGCCGCTTACTCGCTGCATCAACTTCTCGGGACTTTCATCGGCGATAACATGACCACGATCTAACAAAACCAATTGGTCACACCGCGCCGCTTCCTCAGCCCGGTGAGTACTCACCAAAATGGTCAGTTCGGTAGTTTGACGAAGGGCTTCTAGTCGCTGCCATACCCTTTCAAAAGCTATGGGATCTAGACCTGTAGTCGGTTCATCAAGCACTAGAATAGAGGGTTTGTGGATCAACGCACGAGCCAACTCCAAACGACGGCGCATTCCTCCGGAAAACGTTTTGGTCAAATCCGAACCCCTATCAGCCAAATCAACAAACGCTAATAAGTCCTCAGCTCGCACCCGAGCTTCCTTAGCTGAAAGTCCAAAGAGCCTGGCACCCAACTCAAGGTTCTCCATCGCCTTGAGATGATTGTCCAAACTCGGTTCCTGAAAGACCACCCCCATCGTAGCTCTCAACGAGCGATCGGACGGGCCAATTGAGTCCCCATCAAGCCACACAGTACCTCGATCTGGCCGGATCAAACCCGTAAGGCATTTAATGAGCGACGTTTTTCCAGAGCCGTTCGGCCCCAATAAGCCCACAATGCTTCCCTTGGGAATATCAAAAAAGATATCATCGAGAATAACTCGAGTACCTATAGTCAAAGTCATCCCCTGAATAGCCAACCTCGGCGCCTCAGGCTCTTCAACCGGTACTCCATTCATTGAAATTAAAGGTACTTGCTGGCTGGCCACTTAACTAGTGCTCTCCCGCTCCTAAAATAATAAGAGCCATAAACAAAAGTGGTAAATATGCCACCGTTGCCAAAAACATTGAACGCGCCCATCGCCCGGTCTTAGGCGCTACAAATCCCAAAAGACTAAACCCCAATAACAAAAACCCCAGCAAGCTCGCTGCAAACCCGTAGTTTGTACTTGCAAGCCCCATCGGCACAAGAATCAAAGTCGTGGGAATCAATAACACCATCGACATGGCAATCATAATTTTCGTTCGATGCTCTCCATGAACAACCGAATAGGCTTGAATGCCCGCGCGAGCATAATCCTCACGAAGATAAAGAGAAATGGCCAAAAAATGGGTAAACTGCCAACAAAATAGAATCGCAAAGAGCATCA
>CAXGXL010000174.1:0-6997 GCA_964013555.1 uncultured bacterium | reverse complement strand
AAGCGGCGCGAGGTGTTCAAACTCTTTTTCGATTCCAAGATCCTGCGGGAGTGCCATGTGAACTCTATTACGGTCCTACCCTAGCGGACGAGCCCTTTGAGTCTGATCTTATCTTGACGAACTTTGTTGCCAATGAGCAAGGACTAGGGCATTTGGTTCTCACCGCCAACTCCCAACAAGAAAGTATGGAGTTCTATTGCAACCTTCTGGGGTTTCGCCTCAGCGACTACATTCGCTGCGATATGTATGGATATCCCGTAGACATCGCCTTTTTGCACGCCAATACTCGCCACCACTCCGTCGCCTTTGGAGCCCAACAACGTAAACGCCTGCATCACTTTATGCTCGAAGTAGAATCCATGGATGACGTTGGACTATGCTACGACCGAGCTCTCAAAAGCGGTGTGCAAATAGTACAGACATTAGGACGGCATCCCAACGACAAGATGTTCTCATTTTACGCCCAAACCCCTTCGGGGTTTCAATTTGAATTCGGTTGCGGTGGCCGTCAAATAGACGAAACCAGTTGGGAGCCAACTGTGCACAATTGTGTTAGCGAATGGGGCCACCACCCACCCCAAATATTTAAACCTCGAAAGAAATAGAAGGAAATAATGACTCTACCTGCCGTACCCCAAGCGAAATTTGTTGACCTTCCCAACGGACTGAAACTGCACTTTCACGAAGAAGGGCAAGGAATTCCCGTGCTCTTTGTCCATGGTAGTGGCCCAGGCGCTAGCGGCTGGAGCAATTTCAAAGACAACTACCCTGAATTTGCGAAACGAGGCTATAGGACCTTGATCCCCGACTTGCCAGGGTACGGCTACTCCAGCAAACCCCAAGATGCTCAATACACCCTCGAATACATGGTAGACTCTCTTGAGCAATTCCTTAAGGCTCTCAATATCAACAAAGTCGCTTTGGTGGGCAACTCCATGGGCGGCGCGGTTTGTATTCGCATGGCCCTAAATCAACCCAACTTGGTGCATAAGCTCATTCTCATGGCTCCTGGTGGTCTCGAGCTGCGTGAAACCTATATGGAAATGGAGGGCATTCAACAAATGATGCGTTCGTTCTTCAGTAAAAAAGGCATCACAAAAGAAGGAATGCTCAAAACATTCAAACTTCAGCTCTTTGACGAAAGTTTAATAACCGACGAAATCATCGAAGAGCGTTACGAAATTGCACTCACCCAGCCTAAGACCGTCATTTCCACCATGAAAATCCCCAATCAAACGGAACTACTCAAACACCTCCAATGTCCAATATTAGGCTTTTGGGGAATGAACGATAAGTTCTGTCCACCAAGTGGGGCTGTGACCTTAGCCAAAGAATGCTCTAATATTCGCATGACATTACTCTCCGAATGCGGCCACTGGGTCATGGTTGAACATCGAAACACATTCAACAAGCAAAGCGTTGACTTTCTCAACGAAGACTAAGCCATCAACTTTCTACATCGAGGTTCATTTAGTATGATGACCCCAGCACAAATCAAAGAGTATGGAGATGAACTATTTCATGCTCTGAACCACCGCCACATGCTGCCCCCCTTAACCCAACGATTACCTGACATCACCATCGAAGATGCCTACGAAATATCCCTGACCATGGTTAACAATCGAGTTCAAGCGGGCGAGAAGATTATAGGCAAGAAAATCGGCGTTTCTAGTAAAGCGGTACAAGAAATGCTCGACGTCCACCAGCCGGATTTCGGTTTTCTAACGGACAAAATGCAATATGCAAACGGCGAAGATATGCCGATTAGCAAAGTGCTCATTCAACCCCGTGCAGAAGGCGAACTAGCGTTTATGCTCAATCAAGATCTCATTGGGCCCGGAGTTTCCACCCAAGATGTCCTCGCCGCAACCGACTATGTCATGCCGTGCTTTGAGATAGTCGATTCTCGAATCGAGAATTGGAGAATACGTATCCAAGATACGGTAGCCGATAACGCTTCGTGCGGGCTCTTTGTCGTTGGCGATAGTAGAATCAACCCCAACGAAATCGATTTAGCCAAACCCAAGATGGTGGTAACCAAAAATGGCAAGGTCATAAGTGAGGGATACGGCTCAGCAGCCCTCGGCAATCCGCTTCATTGCGTCGCCTGGCTCGCTAATACGCTGGGACAATTTGATGTCCCCCTCAAAGCAGGAGAAATCGTTCTTTCTGGGTCGTGGGTGCCACTCGAATCGGTCATCGCTGGTGATTCTATGAGCCTTGAGATTGAAGGTATTGGCGGCGTTTCGGTCAATTTCACTTAAAAAGAGATTAAAATGAAAGCTAAAGCAGCAATTATCGGGTCGGGTAATATTGGTACCGACCTTCTCTACAAAGCCCTTCGAAGCGATTGGATTGAACCTGTGTGGGTCGTTGGCATTGACTCGGAATCCGACGGTCTCAAAAAAGCCCATGAGCTCGGCATGAAAACCACCCACAACGGGGTAGCGGGCCTCGTCCCCCATCTCCAAGACGACAATATCCAGATTGTATTTGATGCTACTAGCGCCAAGGCTCACCACGTAAACAACCAAGCCCTACAAGAACTCGGAGTCATGATAATCGACCTAACCCCAGCAGCACTTGGCCCCTATTGTATTCCTCCAGTCAATCTTAAAGACCAAATCGGTGAAAATCGAAACGTCAACATGGTCTCTTGCGGCGGCCAAGCAACCATTCCGATGGTTGCAGCTATTAGCCAAATTCAAGCAGTAGAGTACGCTGAGATCGTTGCTACCGTAGCATCCGCTTCAATTGGACCGGGAACTCGAGCCAATATCGACGAGTTTACTCGAACCACCCGAGCCGGAATCGAAAAAGTAGGAAATGCCCAAAAAGGCAAAGCCATCATTGTCATTAATCCAGCTGAACCTCCCATTATGATGCGCGACACCATTCATTGCCTCACCGAGGAAACACCAAACGAAAAAGCCATTACCGAGTCTGTTCAAGCCATGATTGAAGAAGTTCAAAAATACGTTCCTGGGTATACTTTGAAGAACGGGCCTGTTTTTGATGGCCGGCGCGTCTCCGTATTCATAGAGGTCGAGGGCCTAGGAGACTACCTTCCGAAATATGCCGGCAACCTCGACATCATGACAGCCGCAGCCCTTAGAACCGGAGAGTTATTCGCTGAAGAAATATATAAAGGCACCCTTAACCTCCAAACTCCAAATTAGGGAGATAAAACAATGAATCTCAAAGGAACCCAAGTTTCGCTCCACGATATGAGTCTGCGGGATGGGATGCACGCCAAACAACACCAAATCAGCATCGAGGAGATGATCTCCATCGCAACCGGCCTTGATGAAGCGGGCATTCCTTTGATTGAGGTGACACACGGAGACGGCCTAGCCGGAGCCTCTATCAATTACGGGTTTCCAATGCATACCGACGAAGAATACCTTCAGGCGGTCGTTCCCAAACTAAAGAGAGCCCGAGTGTCCGCCCTTTCTCTACCGGGCATTGGCACCGTTGATGATCTGAAAATGGCGGTGGATTGTGGCGTATCCACCATTCGAATTGCAACGCACTGTACCGAAGCGGACGTCTCCGCCCAGCACATAGGCATCGCCAAAAAATTAGGAGTTGATACCGTGGGCTTTTTGATGATGGCCCATATGATTTCGCCTGAAGCGCTGGTCAAGCAAGCCCTCCTAATGGAGAACTTTGGCGCCAACTGCTTGTATTGCACGGATTCCGCGGGCTACATGCTGCCACAAGATGTGACCGACCGCATTGGCGCCATGCGCGCAGCCCTCAAGCCAGATACAGAAATCGGTTTTCATGGGCACCACAATTTAGGGATGGGAATTGCCAATAGTCTCGCTGCAATTGAAGCCGGCGCCAACCGAATTGACGCCTCTGCCGCTGGGCTAGGAGCAGGTGCCGGCAACACCCCCCTTGAAGTCTTCGTAGCGGTTCTCGATCGAATGGAGGTCAACCATGGCGTCGACCTCTACAAAATCATGGATGTGGCCGAAGATCTGGTGGTTCCATTAATGGACCAACCTATTCGAATCGATCGGGACGCACTCACTCTCGGATACGCTGGAGTCTATTCGTCCTTCTTACTTTTTGCCCAAAGGGCCAGTGAAAAATACGGCGTTTCTTCACGAGATATTCTCGTTGAAATGGGACGACGCAAAACCGTGGGCGGACAAGAAGACATGATTGAAGATGTCGCTTTGGATATGGCAAAAGCCATAGAAGGTTCCTAATCTAAAACCAACACGACCTTCAGCCCTAGACGGAACCTATGCAAGAGTCTCACTCTTGGAATTTAGATATTGCGATGTTCTCCCAGAATTGTTTTTTGATTTGCACAATATAACTTTAAACCAAACTATGCTAAGGACCATTCCATAAACCAGAGGGGAATGTGATATGAGTAAAACCGTGACCAGCAAAACACGGCCAGCCATTGAAGGATGGTTTACCCAAGATGACAGGCCCGCATTGTTGGGCTCCCAATGCACCCAATGCAAGAGTTTTTTCTTTCCGAAAGAAAAGTTCTATTGCAAAAACCCCGAATGCACAGGACGCAACTTTGAAGAAGTTCGCCTAAGTTCCAAAGGAAGAATTTGGTCATTTACAACGAATCATTTTCAACCTCCGGCCCCTTATATCTCTCCTGAACCATTCAAGCCTTACACCATAGCAGCCGTTGAATTGGAGAAAGAAAAGATGGTGGTTTTAGGACAAATGGCCGAAGGCTTCAGCTCCAATAATTTGAGCGCCGGCATGGAGGTGGAAGTTGTTTTGGAGAGTCTCTACACTGAAGATGAAACCGACGTGATAACCTGGAAATGGAAGCCGACGGAGGCCAATCAATGACAAATGATGTTGCTATTCTTGGTGTTGGCATGCACCCCTGGGGCAAATGGGGGAAGAACTTTGTCGAATACGGAGTCATTGCAGCCGAAGCAGCTCTAAAAGATGCCAACCTCAATTGGCGAGATATTCAATACGTATCCGGAGCAAATACCCTTCGCTGCGGTTATCCTGGGAATATATCGGGTGCTACCTTTGCCCAAGCACTCGGCTGGACTGGCGCCCGTGTTTCAAGCGTTTATGCTGCCTGCGCCTCAGGCGCCGTCGCCATGAACGTGGCTCGAGGCCAGATTCTCTCGGGGCAGTGCGATGTCGCCCTGGTCATCGGCTCGGATTCCGCCCCCAAGGGCTTTTTTGCCCCCCAAGGAGGAGATAGACCTGAGGACCCTGATTGGTTAAGGTTTCGGCTCTTAGGGGCAACCAACCCCACCTATTTCGCTTTTTACGCCAGACGTCGAATGGAGATTTACGGAGCCACCGAGGCCGATTTCGCGCAAGTGAAAGTCAAAAACTCCGAACATGGGTATTCGAACCCCTACGCCCGCTACAAAAAGAAATTCACCGAAGAGCAAGTTCTCAATTCACCGATGGTGTCTGACCCGTTGCGACTTTTCGAAATTTGTGCCACCAGCGACGGCGCGGCCGCCATCATTTTGTCGAGCATGGAATACGCCAAGAAACACACTACCTGCCCTATTCGAATTTCGGCTATCTCCACAATGACCCCCCAATACCCAAACACAGTCATTGAAATGCCTCATTTTGGTACTGATTCGGCCCATAGTGTGCCGATTCCCGATACACCCTTTCGCGACTCCATTGCTGCCGCCGCCTATGAAGAAGCAGGAGTAGGCCCTGAAGACCTCAGTACGGCCGAAGTTTACGACCTCTCATCAGCATTGGAGCTTGACTGGTACGAAAATATCGGCCTTTGTAAACCTGGCGAAGCCGAGGGACTCTTGCGCGACGGTGTAACAAAACTCGGGGGAAGTGTGCCGGTAAACCCAAGTGGTGGCCTCGCCTGCTTCGGAGAAGCAGTCCCCGCCCAAGCGATAGCGCAGGTTTGTGAACTGACCTGGCAACTACGAAACCAAGCCGAAGGGCGGCAAGTCGAAAATGCCAAAGTTGGATTGACTATTAATCAAGGATTATTCGGACACGGCTCTAGTGTGATAGTTGTGAAATAGCCATAAGATAAACAAGGGTCTATCCAATGAGCTCTTTGGAATCGCCGCTATCGTGTTTACCTCCCGCCGGTTCTAGGACCTGAGTCCGATTGAACAGCTGGACGAGAAGCGCTATCTTCGAGTTTTGCCTTAAGTTCTAGAGCCTCGCGATTGCTAGGAGACACCCGCAAAATCGCTTTAACCCAACGATCACATTGTTTAAGGTCACCTTGATTCCAATAAAGCCTCGCTAAGCGGGCTGAGAGCTCAACAATGTAGCGTGCGTACCTCCCATCGATATGCTTCGGAGTTTGCTTAATCGCCTTTTTCTGCAACGCAATGGCCTCGGCCCAATTTTCTTTCGCTGCCGCCTTCCGAGACAAGAATACACTTCTAAGAGCATCCACGTAAGGACGACACTTCGAACACCTTCCTGGAGTCTTGTTAATTTGGTGATAACCGCTTACGTATCCGGTCTCATAGGTTGTCGTCATCAAGCATTCCTTGGGGTGGTCGTAAAAATCCGGTGTCCTAAACACAGCATGACCCAGCTCATGGGCTACCAAGAAGGTTCCAATCACCGAGAGCCGTTGTTCTGCTGATAGTGTTGCAACCCCCTCTTCTTTAAAGAAAGGAATATCCGTCACCATAGAAAAAGTAGAAGCCAAGACCGCTTTATTTTTGATTGCCTCTCGGTGCCAATTGAAAAGAGAAGCCCCTCCCAATTTATTCGTGCTAAAAATCGTATGGGGATACGGCTCGGAGCCTAGATCAAATAAAATAAAAGCATTGGTCAAAACAAAGTCAGCTTCATTTTGATTTCGCATGGCACATAGCCAATTCACATACGACCGATGTCGCCAAGAATCGGCTCCTACGAGATCTTCACCATCTGCCAGCTTGAGTTTCGATATCAACTCAAGCTTGCGACGAAACTCCGAAATTAAAAGCTCGTAGATAGAATCAAAACTTTTGAGATCCTTGGTAATTTCAGGTGG
>CAXGXL010000173.1:0-7003 GCA_964013555.1 uncultured bacterium | reverse complement strand
ATACCTGTGAACAAACCCCTGACCTCGTAACATCAGACTCCTGTCAGCAAAATTGTGGCGATGCAAGTATTCTCGTCTACTCCAATCCGGACACAATGCTCTTTGAACAATGTTGCGAGATCAGCTGTGAGTGCATCACCCTGCCTCCCTTGCAGCCCGGTATCTTTGGGCGGTTTTCCAGCATGATCTATCACGACGATGAACTTCTTGTATCCTCCTACGACACCACCTTCGGTGACCTCGTCGTCACGGCCCACAACCCCGCCACCGGAGCCAGAAAAACGATTGAGTACGTCGACGGACTTCCGGAGTCCGGCAACCCCATCGCCGATCCCGAAGGCCCCCGAGCAGGTTTAAATACGCCAGGCCCTGATATAGGTCAGCATACTTCCATCGCTTCAACCGAAACCGGAATGGTTGTCAGTTACTACGACGTGGACAACAAAGACCTAAAATTCGCTCAATACGATAATACTTCCCAAGAGTGGACAACGAGTTCCATTCATTCCGGCAGTGGCGATATCGGGCGCTATACATCCCTTGCTGTCGATGCGAACGGGAGGGCCCACCTGGCGTACTACGCTCACCGAACGAACTATGCCATTACCGGTGAGGACGGGGATGGTTCTCAAACCACCATCGCAACCGGGGTATTTTATGCGCAGGCCAAGAATCCATCCCCGGCCGGTCCCTCTGATTGGGAAATCGTCGCGGTCGAAATGGTCCCCTCTTGTCATGGAAGTTGCACTAACGCCCAAGAGTGCGTCGAGCTTAATGGAGAGCCCACTTGCCTCCCCACCGCATCTAACTGTTCCAATTGTGCAGCAGATCAAGCCTGTGTCGACAACGGAGCTCCAAGCTGTGAAGTGTCCCTACCCGAGAATTTGGGAATTCCCTGCGGCGGGACCTGCACAGAGTCCGAGCTCTGTACCCAATCGGCCAGTGGCGCATCCCGTTGCCGTTCTCCCTCCGACGACTGTGCCAATTGTGCTGAAGGATCCGCATGTGTTGAGCTTAACGAAGGCGCTAGCGTCTGCGAGACCACAGTCAACTATCCCGTTTCAGCAGGTATGCCTAATGGGGTTGGGCTTTTCACTTCCTTAGCCCTCTATAACAACCGTCCAATCATTACCTACTACGACCGAACGCGGCGACACCTCCGAGGCGCCCAAGCTCAGTTTGAAGTTGGTGCCAACGACATAAGTGCAGGGTTCACCACTGTGATATTAGCTTCAGAACCTAATTCTGATATAGGGCAACACGCTAGACTCGCCGTCAACAAGTCTCAGACAGAATTTTCGATAACCTACCAAGCCCTCGGCGGCGAAACGCTCTGGCTATTTCAAGGAACCGACATTCTTGATGTCACGGGAACCACAACCCTAATCGACGACGGTATCCGAGAATCACAAATCAACCTCGTCGGGGCGAGCTCTAGCCCCGCCTATGACGCCGATGGCAATCTCTTTGTGGCCTATGCCGACCAAACCAACAACGACCTGGTTCTCGCCTATCGCACAGACGAGGGGTGGAAAAATACTGTGTTAATTCAAGAAGGTGCTGCGGGTAGCTTTAACAGCATGGTCATTCAAGATGGAACGGCCTACGTTTCGACCTACTTGAGACTCCGTGATACTCGAGATCGGGACAGTAGCCTACTTGCCATCACCAACCGTGATCTTGACACTCTTGAATAAGCTCAAGGCTAGAACTTTCTCAGACATAGCGTTAGGCTAGTAGAATGAGTGAAGACGGCAGAGATCCGAGCAAGAAGAGGCCCACTGGAAGTCAGCGCAACAAATTCGGTGGCGGGCCAAAATTCTCTTTGTCCCTTCCGCAGCCCGGTGCACAGCTAACCCAAAGGCATGCACATGAAGTGCGAAACCTTCTACAAGGCCAAGATATAGTTGACCGGAATAACTCCGCTGAACCGTCGGCTACAGAGCCGGGCACTGCGCCTACTCCCAACGATTCTAGTCCCGAAAACCGTCAGATAATGTCCGTTAAAAATTGGATGAAAGAACGCCCGATTGACGTTCCCGCTCCCGCCGCGCCTATGATTCAATTTCCACGAATGTGGACATCTCGCAGAGGCAGGTACTGTAAATTTAAGGCCCCCGGAGCGGGTGCCTACGGGCTGGTAAGAGCTCGCCCAAGCTTCTAAAAGCGCTTCAAAATTCTCTTAATCAAAACTGGTATCATGTCTCGACGCCACTGAGGATCCGTTGCAATACTAGTGAGAGGTTTGTTGCCAGAGCGCGCCTTGCGGGCAAGTTTAGTGATCAAGTCGTCATCCAAGACCCCACCCAATTGACTCGCCTTTATCGATACTAACTTGGGTCGAGGTCCTAGTGTCCCAATAACCATTTCGGCTCTTTCAACCATTCCATCGGCGTTGCGGTCGATCAAAACGGCTGCATTCAAAAGGGGAAAGTCAATCGCCTTTCGAACACGTAACTTCTCAAAACCACACGACACAGACTGGTCGGGTATTGGAACTCGGATTTGAGTCAAGATCTCATCTGGCTCAATCTCGCGGTTGTTGACGCCATCCTTCGTATAAAAATCCCGCAGTGCAACAATTCGCTCTTGTCCTAGCTTACGTAACACGAGCTGGGCACCGTAAAGCATCAACGGTAACGCCGAGTCATTGGATGCAGCCGCCACGCATCGCTTTCCACCTTTGACAACATGGCAGACGTCACCGTCTTTCTTGATGCAAAAACCCAAAGAGCTACGCCAAAAATACGTTTGATTAATGTACAAACAACGGGTGTTGAGACAAACATTTCCGCCTATGGTTCCCATCACGCGAAGCTGGGGACCCGCTATTTCACGTACCGCTTGCCTAAGAGCGGGCAAGAACTCTTCAACGAGTGGATCCTTCAGCAGAGATTCCAAGGAGGTCATCGCACCAATTACGATCTCGTTACCCTCACGCTCTACTCCCTCAAGGCCCAAATGCTTGAGCGAAACTACATGCTGCGGAGTCTCAATCTCATGCTTCATATTAGGAACGAGGTCTGTCCCACCTGCAATAACTTTGACGGCCTCATCCCGCCTAGAAAACTCCCCCAAGAGTTCCAAAGCGGCATCAATACCAACCGGACTGTGGTGCTCAAATACAGGAAGTCGAAGCATCTTAACCCTCCTGCTCGTTCAGAAGCCGCAAAACGGAACTTGGCGAAAAAGGCATGCGCCGCAGCCGAATTCCAACCGCATCATAAACTGCATTCGCAATGGCGGGAATACTCGGGTGCAAAGGCCCCTCTCCGGCTTCCTTAGCGCCGTAGGGACCTTCCGGATCAAACGACTCAACAATCAAAGCCTCCAACTCCGGTGTATCTTCGGAAGTGGGAATTCGGTAATCCAGAAGCGATGGGCCTTTATGCAATCCAGCCGGGATGCCTTCCTCATAAAACACATGTTCTTCCATGAATGCTTCAGCAAAACCCATGTAAGCACTACCTTCCATTTGGCCTTCAACTAAGACAGGGTTCAGTGCACGTCCACAGTCGTGCGCAACCCAAATCTTATTAACTTCAATTATTCCTGTCTCTTCATCCACATCTACTTCGGCTACATGGGCGGTAAAAGAATAAGCGGGTGAAGCCCCGATGGTTCCACCGCGATAATCCCCACCAAGTTTCGGCGTATTGTAAGACCCCACACTTCCAAGAGTACCAAACTTACTTTCCGCCAATTGAAAAGCCTCGCGAAGCGGAATCGACCGCCCGGTGTCCTTGATGTGAAGAGCGAAGCCGCCCGCCAGAGCCACTTGCTTGGGAGGAAGCTCCCAAAACTCCCCCACCGCCTCTTGAATCTTCTTACGTAGTTTCTTGGCTGCATCAATGCAGGCATTGCCAATCATGAAGGTTACGCGAGAAGAGTATGCACCCAAGTCTACAGGACAAAGATCCGTATCAGCTGCCACCACCCGAACATCTTCGAGTTCGCAACCAAGTTCTTCACACACAATATAAGCTACGACCGAGTCGGAGCCCTGCCCAATATCGGAAGCCCCTGTAAAAACCGTGACCTTTCCTGAACGATCAAGTTGGAGCTGGATAGCCGCCTGGGGCATCGTATTGGGATAAATTGGATAATTGGTACCCGAAATATACATGGAACCAACGATTCCCAGTCCCTTACCTCGAGGGAGTTTGCCGTGCCGCTTCTTCCAATCGCTTGCTTTTTCCACCGAGTCCAAACACATATCGAACCCATTGGAGGTAATTCGTTGACCATTAACAGTCTGAGTCGACTCGCCTTGATAATTGAGCCGGCGAATCTCAACAGGGTCAATGCCTAATTGAGTGGCAACCTCATCAAGAGCCACTTCAAATGCAAACCGCGGTTGCACCGAACCATGGCCTCTTTTAGGTCCACACGGAGGTTTATTTGTATATACACGGGTAGAATCGAATGCGTAGTTTGGAAAATGATACGGCCCGGTCAAAAGTTGGCCAGAATAATAGGCTGTGACCAAACCATACGAAGCATAAGCCCCACCATCAATAAGGATCTGAGACCGTACCCCTTTTATTTTTCCCATATTGTCACAACCAACTTCGAATTTCATCTCCATTGGGTGACGGCCGCGGTGTGCATAAAACACCTCTTCACGCGTAAATAAAAACTTAACGGGTCGCCCAGTAGTCATCGCCAATTTGGCCGCACAAAACTCAAGTGAAAATGGGTCTGACTTGCCTCCAAATGCTCCCCCGAGAACCGGCTGAATGACCCTTACGCGACTCGGAGACAGACCAAGGACTCTTGAAAGCTCTCGATGCAGGTAGTGCGGAATCTGAGTGGAAGACCAAACCGTTAACTGCCCTTGCCCATTGCGTGAACGCGGTTCAAACTCGGCCACCGTACAATGAGGTTCAATCGGCGCGTGTGTATTTCCACAAAAGAAGTAATCTTCCTCTACAACGCAAGCGCTTGCTTCAAGCGCTGCATCTACATCTCCAAAATCAAGAGCAACTCGTTTGGTTATATTGCCTCGCTTCGCAAATTCATTGATTTTGTTGTCAGCATTAGCCAAAGCCTCTTGCGGGTCATAGATAGCCTCAAGGACTTCGTATTCAACTTTAATTAGCCGCAGAGCCGCGTTCGCGGTATCCTCATCAATAGCAGCTACTGCTGCGACCTCATCTCCAACGAATAGAACCTTCTCTTGAGCCAGCGCAGTCTCATCGTGAGTCCACGGAATAATGCCATATTTTCCTGGAAGATCTGCTCCAGTAATTACCGCCTCCACGCCCTCCAAGGCCAGCGCGTCAGACACATCAATTCCTTTGATGCGGGCGTGCGCATGAGGCGACCTAAGAATCTTGCCATGAAGCATTCCGGGTCGAGTTATGTCGTCGGCATAAATAGCTCGACCAATTGCCTTCGAAGCCCCCTCAACTTTTCGCAGTCCCTTGCCGATAATTCCACCACCGGGTGGACTTGATATCTCAGCTCGAACCGAACGGTCCTCTTCAATATCCCATTGCGCTTCCGCACGTCCTTGATTGACCACCGTTGTGCGCTCGCGGGAATCTACAGGTCCCTCTCCTCTAACCTTAGTACTCATAAAGTCTCTCCCGAGACATCCTCTTCCTTAAGGGTTTTCGCGGCCACCTGAACAGCTTCGATAATCTTCGTGTAGCCAGTGCATCTGCACAAATTTCCACCCAATGCTTCGTTGATTTCTTGAACTGTCGGCTCTTTATTTTCCTCGAGGAGAGCTACCGCACTCATCATCATTCCTGACTGACAAAAACCACATTGGAGCGCACCACACTCGTCAAAAGCATCTTGCACGGGATGCAATTTCGTCGGCTGGGCCAAACCTTCTATCGTGAGAACATCGTCTTGTGCGATTTGCCCGATTAGGGCTAGGCATGACAAAACAGGCTTTCCCTTTACCAACACCGTGCAAGCCCCACAATCGCCTTTATCGCAGCCCTGCTTTGATCCCGTAAGATTTAACCGATAACGAAGCACCTCCAAAAGCGTCCAATGCGCTGGGGCAAAAAATCGCTGCAGCTGGCCATTGACCCGCAAACTGATTGGTAATTCTTTTGACACCGCGTCCTCTTATTCCGATCCGCTACTCAAACGAAGAAGCAATAGAGCGCCACTTCGCCTTGCACACAACAGGTTTTCATCTGGTCGACCCGGTGACTTCTAACTCCATTTGAGATATTCAGCAATCCAAATTCAGTCGTCCCCAACACAAGCCTCTTCCCCAAAAAAACACTAATCAAAATAGCAAGTTGCCAAGTAAATGTGCGCACCCTTGCCTACATAGCTCTAACAAATCGCGTAGTATGGCAGCCCAGATCGTTGGTTTCGTTCCCAACCACTAAGCCGTCACCGAACCTACAAAAAGTGTCGCTTATGCGAGAAAATTCGACACCGAACCATTACGATTGGGAGGACTCGTCGCTAAGCGACGTATAAAAACCAACAAATGGTCTATCCTTGAAACCAAAGTTCAAAGAACCAGAATCTCGTATTCACCTACCAGCCCCATTTGGTGGATCACCCCTTCGGATTGGTCTATTCTTTAAAGCACGCAAGAGACTCACCAAACAATTGCCATTGGCAAATCTACGGTGCGCTTGTTGATAGAAGTTGTCGGGTTTCAAACGATTTGAAACCTTTCAATGATAGAACGTGTTTAATAGGAAGCAACAACCAGTCTATTGGCTTGGGGTCTAAGGAATACTCTGTCGCAACTATGGTAGTGAAAGAGCAAACAAAACTAGTGGAAACACTTAAGCAAGGAGCCCATCGAGCTGTGAGGCTCTTGTCCACGCCCCTCTGCCGATACTTGATGATCTTGGGTATAATGTTGGTGGGCCAAATACCAACCGGGCATGCCGCTCCAACCGAAACCTGGATGCACAATTTTTATCTAGGAGGCTTTACCGGCCAGATCTTACCGTTTTCCACCAATATCCTCCAAAAGAGCACAACTCACACAGGCTTTCGCATAGGTGGACTCCAC
>CAXGXL010000172.1:0-7012 GCA_964013555.1 uncultured bacterium | reverse complement strand
TTCTTCCGTAATTTCACACCCTATCAAATTCTCTAAGAATGGAATTTCATACATGATATCTAGCATCGCTGTCTCTAGAATCGAACGTAATCCGCGAGCGCCGGATTTGCTAGCAATTGCTTGACGCGCTACGGCGGCCACCGCCCCTTTATTGAAGCTCAACTCAACGCGCTCCATAGCAAACAACTTCTGATACTGCCGAACTAGAGCATTCTTCGGCTCGGTGAGAATTCGAACAAGATCCTCTTCTTCTAACTCATCAAGCGTCACAATAACCGGAACTCGTCCAATAAACTCGGGAATCAAGCCATATGCCTGAAGATCTTCGGGCTCAAGGGACTTGAGTAACTGGCCCAGGCCCTTGCCCTCATTAACCGAGAGCTGAGCTCCAAACCCCAGACCTTTTCGCCCGGTACGTTTTCGAATGGTATGCTCGATTCCAGTAAAACTCCCCCCGCAAATCACCAAAATATTAGTAGTATCAATTTGAACAGCTTCGGCCTGCGGATACTTTTTTGAACCACGCGGGGTAACAGTTGCTTTCGTCCCTTCGATGATCTTCAACAGGGCCTGCTGAACCCCTTCACCGGAGACATCGCGAGTCATGGAGATAGATTCAGCTTTGCGGGCAATCTTATCAATTTCATCGATATAAATAATACCGCGCTCCGCTCGACTCACATCGTTATCAGCTGCGATCAATAAATTAGAGATAATATTCTCTACGTCTTCACCAACATACCCAGCCTCAGTCAAAGTTGTTGCATCAGCGATAGTAAAAGGAACATCCAGCATTCGCGCCATGGTTTGGGCCAAAAGTGTCTTCCCAGTGCCCGTAGGCCCCACCAACAAAACATTTGATTTTGAAAGCTCAACTACTTCTTCATCGTTCAATTCTGGCAAAAGAGCTCTATCTGGCATAATCGCTTCACCCAATTCTTCCCCTTCTTCAGAGTAAAGCAAATTGTGGTTAATGCGCTTGTAGTGATTATAAACTGCAACAGAGAGGATCTTCTTAGCTTGGGACTGCCCAACAACATACTCATCCAACCGTTCGGATAGCTCTTGAGGAGTGGGAAGACTTGAGGGGCCTTCGCTTTCTGTTTCTCGAACGGTTTCTTCATCAATGATATCAGTACAAAGTCGAATACACTCATCGCAGATGTAAACCGTTGGCCCTGCAATGAGCTTTCTAACCTCTCGTTGGCTTTTTCCACAAAACGAACAGGTTAGCTGACCACCCTCAAAATCTCTTCTAGCCACAAAGTCTCCAAAAGTTAAGCTACTAAAACCCTACCAGAAGCTCTTCAGAAACGACAAACAAAAATAATTCTTGGGTCAATAAGTCCTTCTTAAATCCCCCAATAAAGCTCCTTGACAGGTTTCCGGACGATTCTTTATATATTTTAAAGGATTAGAGAATGAAACTTTCCCCCCGAAGCACTCGCGTCTTAGAAATCACTGTGCGCCTCTATCTACAAACCGCCCAGGCGGTGCCCTCGGTTCTTGTCTCTAAGCATATGAAAAAACAGCGACTTTCTCCCGCAACCATTCGAAGCGAAATGGCATTGCTTGAATCGATAGGACTCTTAACTCAGCCCCACATCAGCTCAGGTCGACTTCCGACCGCACATGGATTGCGAATCTACATTAATCAAACCCTCAAACCGCGGCTTCACCCCAAAGACCGCCATGCCCTCGATCAAATTGTCGCTCAAACCCCACCAAACCAGTTGGCAGTTGAATTGGGAAAAAGGATTGCTGAACTCTCCAAACAAATGACGGCTGTTCTCGTTCCCCAATTACTTCTCCAATCCCTGAGAGAATTTGGTTTAGTTCGCATCGACGAGGGGCGATTTTTGGTCTACCTCATCTCCACTGGCGGGGTCGTTCAGCAACGAATGATTGAAATGGAATTTGACCTTTCAAGGGCCGAAGTAACGCATATCCAAAACTACTTGAATACCAAACTAGCTCGATTAAGCCTTACGGAAATTCGAGAGCTTCTTGCCAAAGAACTTGCAGCCGATCAAAAACAAATGAATCGCCTTGAACGTTCAGCCTTGGAAATTGGACGTAAGGCTCTTGATTCCCAAAATCGAAGTGACCTAACTATCGACGGGACATCTCACCTCTGCGACCATCCTGAGTTTGCTAAAACCGCTAACCTTCAGCAGCTCCTCAAAGCCATTGAATCCAAGACAGCGCTGGTAGACCTATTGAACCAGATTCTCAATGAAGACGATGTTACGATCATTTTGAGTTCGGAGCACGGTATCCGCGAACTCCCCACCCTAAGCTGCGTAGGACGCGTTCTCAAAACCTCAAGAGCCGGTGAGAGTGCAGCCTCCATTAGTGTATTGGGCCCAGCCCGAATGGATTACTCCCGCTTGGTTCCGATGGTCAATTATGCATCGGAATTACTGGAACATCATTGGCTTGGTGTATAAGTAGTCACCCATGTCTAACAATGAAGAAGATCGGCTGAATCAAGCGATGGAAGAAGCACTTCAATCCGTGCTACTTCGCGAAGGAGCTTCGGCTCCTAATTCTGAGACTGAAACTTCCAAGTCACCGATGCCTCCTAGTTCAGACCCACCAGCGGGCCACCCACCTGCTCAAGAAGAACCTTCCTTCGAAGCTAAGGAATTACGAGACCAACTTATGCGCCTCGCTGCTGATTTCGAGAATTTTAGGAAGCGGACCCGCCGCGAGCAAGAAGAAGCAAGACAATACGGCATAGAGAAACTTCTCCATGATTTGCTACCGGCCTTAGACAATTTAGACCGCGCCCTAGGCCATTCAACCAGCGAGACGAACCCACTTATTGAAGGGGTGTCCCTCGTTGCCAGACAGTTCGCAGATATTCTAACAACCTATGGAGTAAGTAGCTTCGAGAGTATCAACCAGCCCTTCGATCCCGAAAAACATGAAGCAATTGGCCAGGTTTCCACCACAGAGGTACCACTAGGATACGTTGTCGAAGAAGTTCAAAAAGGCTACTTACTCCACGATCGACTACTGAGGCCAGCCCGAGTTCTCGTGGCGACGGCACCATCTCCAACGGCTAACTCCGACGCTGAAAAACCTGAACCTACCTCATAGTTTGACCCCTGGCTCCACTAGCATTAAGCTGTTAACAACTATAAGGAATTCAACACCCTTCGAGTCGGGCACTCAAGGACTCAGGAACTAGGAATGCCGAAAATAATCGGAATTGACCTCGGGACAACTAATTCATGTGTTTCCATCTTAGAAGGCGGAAAAGCTGTTGTCATTCCCAATACAGAAGGCTCGAGAACCACTCCCTCAGTCGTGGCGTTCACCTCAAAAGACGAACAACTTGTGGGACAAATAGCAAAACGACAAGCCGTCACGAATCCTGAGAACACGATCTACGCAATCAAACGCTTCATGGGTAGACGTTATAAGGATACCGAACTGCTCAAAGACAAAAAGCGATGTGCATACGAAATCCTTCCATCCGAGAATGGAGATATCTGGGTGAAAGCCGGAGCAAAAGAACTCTCTCCTGCAGAAGTCTCCGCGCACGTTCTAGGCAAAATGAAAGAGACGGCCGAGGAATACCTGGGGGAAACCGTAAGCAACGCTGTAATTACGGTTCCCGCCTACTTTAACGATGCACAACGCCAAGCCACACGAGATGCCGGTAAAATAGCCGGCCTCACAGTTGAACGGATCATCAATGAGCCGACGGCCGCCGCCCTGGCCTACGGGCTAGACAAAACCGAGAACAAGCGATTAGCGGTTTACGATCTTGGAGGAGGCACATTCGACATTTCCATTCTCGAATTGACCGATGGGGTCTTCAATGTGCGCTCAACGAATGGAGATACTCAACTCGGTGGAGAGGATTTCGACCTCGCCATCATGGAACATCTAAGCACCGCATTTAGGACGGAAACCGGCATTGATTTATCCGGAGATCGAATGGCAATGCAACGCATTAAGGAGGCATCGGAGAAAGCCAAACACGAGCTTTCTAGTACTCAAAGCACCGAAATCAATCTGCCCTTTTTAGCTGCAAATGAAACCGGCCCGAAACACCTTACTCTCGAATTGAATCGAGACACCCTAGAAGGACTGGTAACCCACCTAGTTGAGCAAACCTTGGAACCATGCAAACAAGCACTTACTGATGCGAATATTCAGGTTGGGGACATCGATGAGGTTCTCATGGTCGGGGGCATGACCCGCATGCCCCTCGTCAAAAGGCGCATTGAAGAATTTTTCCGTAGACCGCCCAATATTGAGATCAACCCCGATGAGGTTGTTGCCATTGGAGCGAGCGTACAAGGTGCAGTGCTCAGTGGAGATATTAAAAATCTGCTGCTTTTGGATGTTACCCCTTTGTCCCTTGGGGTCGAAACCGCCGGTGGTGTCTTCACGGTCCTTATTCCTCGCAATACCACTGTTCCCACTCGTAAGGCCCAGGTCTTTTCAACGGCCCAAGACAACCAGCCTGTCGTCAACATACATGTCTTGCAAGGCGAACGGCCCATGGTGTCCGACAATCAAAGTCTAGCTCGGTTTGAATTATTGGGCATTCCCCCTGCACCTCGCGGCATGCCTCAAATAGAAGTAAGTTTTGAAATCGACGCTAACGGTATTGTAGGCGTTTCGGCCCATGATTTAGGTACAGGTAAGGGCCAATCAATTAGAATTACAGCGCAAGGTGGCCTCAGTGAAGAAGATATCCAGCGTATCCAGTTAGAGGCAGCAGAAAACCAAGCTGACGATTTTGTCAGGCGTCGCTTAGCAGAATTAAGAAATAATGCAGAAGCACTCATCTACACAACAGAACAATCTATTGACGAGTACGGCTCCGAGCTAGAACAAATAGATCTAGAATTAATTCAAAATGACCTAAATGCCCTGCGAAAAACCCTTGCCGATGGCGAGGTGCAAGATCTAGAAACTCATTTCAAAGCCTTGGAATCTTCAGCATACCGGATTGCCGAAAAGATATACAGCGAATAGAGTCTTCTTTTTGCTTACACACCTTCGTCCTAGGAAAAACTCGAGTTCGATTGCAAGAAAATGAGAGACTTATACGCTATTCTCGGTGTTACCAAAAACGCCACCAATGAAGAAATCAAGAAAGCTTATCGCAAGTTGGCTCATCAGTACCATCCCGATAAAAATCCCAACAATAAAAAAGCTGAAGAGCGTTTCAAGCAAGCCACCCAAGCTTATGAAGTGCTAGGGGATGCGAGAAAGCGAAAAAAATACGACCAATTTGGTTCATTTAACTTTGATCCTAATGCCAATTTGGGACAGAACTTTTCTGATTTGTTTGGAGATCTCTTCTCGGACTTTTTCTCGAAACGCACATCCTCGCGAAAAAAAAATAAGGGGCGAGATACCACCTTGAACCTCAGCGTCGACTTTATAACCGCCATTAAAGGTGGCGAAAAAATAATAGAAATTAATCGCACCTCTCGCTGTCTAACCTGTAATGGAATAGGTTCTGCTCCTGGCACAGAGGTGCGAATGTGCAATGCTTGTGGCGGCGATGGCGAGATCCGAATTCAACAGGGCCTATTGTCGGTAAGCAAAAAATGCAGTTACTGCCAAGGCAAAGGCACCATCATTCCATATGCATGTAAAACCTGCGCAGGAGAAGGAGTAGTAGAGCAGCCCAGTGAGCTAAAAGTAAATATCCCCCCCGGTTCCGATGACGGCACAACGCTTCGCTATAGTGGCCAGGGCCAAAAAGGTTTTTCTGACCTGGAGTCGGGTGATTTGACAATTATTCTCGACATAGAGACCCATCCTATCTTTGAACGCAGTGGCACCGCTCTCTTTTGCGAACTTCCTCTTCCGGCCACCAAACTTATCTTGGGTGGACAAATTGATGTTCCCGTAATTGGAGGCACCGTAAAGATGAAATTGCCACCGGAAACCGCTAATGGAACGGTGTTTCGACTGCAAGGCAAAGGCGCAGCGCCCTTGAACAACAAAGGCAAACGTGGAGACCTTCACGTCACGGTAGTCGCAGAAACCCCCGTCAATATAACCAAGAAACAGCGCGAACTATTGCACTCACTAGCCGAAGAAGAGAAGTCCGAGAACTACCCTAAATCCAAAGCATTTTGGGAAAGAGCAAATGAGTAAAGATGTTGTACAGAGCGCTTGCTTATCGTAATCTTCCAGTATCTCTTAGGGGAAATCAATGAGTTCTAAGAAGTTCGGTTTTTTTCAACGGCTATTCGGAAAAACGGATGACACCGTAAAATTGGAGAAACGGCGAGCCAAGCGAGAAACCATCAGTATTCCAATTACGGCCCATGTCGGTACACGGCAATTAGACAATCCACTGGCCATGAACCTGAGCCCCATCGGGCTTTATGTGAAAGTATCGCCAGCTCCACCAAAAGGAAGTCTCATCTACCTTCAATTTAATGGGGTTAACGAAGAAGATAAACCAATTGAGGTGGTGGGACGAAGTATTTGGCTATCCAGGCTACCAGAAGAAGGCATGGGAGTTGAGATAGATAGAGCTGAAACGTCAGAAGAAAATCTCAAGCGTTATCGAAGCATGGTCCTCTACTATATTCGACATCCCCCCCTCTTAGACCGAACCAAGCACGGCTTTTACTTGATGGAATGCAACGATTGCAATTGGGTGGGCAAAGTAAGTGCGAAAAGTCCTGTATGTAGTAAATGCGGTTCTTCCAACATGAGTCGCCAGTAGAGCTTCTGGCACAAACCCCTATTGTGTGACCAGCGATAGATGGAGCTCAAAAATATCGTAAATTATTTTGTCACCAAGATCGGGAAAAAACTTACCTGACTTGTACTGAATCCCCCAGAGCGTTCTATCAACCAGCACCGTACCATCTGCTTTATAAGATCGCCCCTCTTTACGAATTTTCATGTCAAAAGCAATAGGGTGGGTTTGGCCTTTCATCGTTAATTGCCCCTCGAGTCGATAGGAACCGGTTTTCTTGGTAGAAGCGCTAAGGACAAACGTAGCCGTAGGAAATTT
>CAXGXL010000171.1:0-7018 GCA_964013555.1 uncultured bacterium | reverse complement strand
TCACAGCTAACGCACCTTGGTGGAACTAAGACCATCTGCAAGGCTTGAGCAATAAAATGGGTCATGGAAACTCCATGACGTGGTGGGAATTTTTACGGTAGTAATATTAGGACTTGGCAGAGAGTCTCGCAATAAGTCGCTTCAGATTTTGGTTGGAGTCACGATACTCGATCTTTTTTGCCCATGTTTTATGAATCTTTTTCAGAAGAGCAATGTCGGTTTTACCCAGATTGCCGAGTGCGTGGACAGCGGCATTGCGGACTTTCGCGCTATCGTCCTCCGCTGCTTTGAGCAATGCTGCTTCAGCATTTTTGGTTTTTGCCCAGCCCAACTGCATCGCTGCTCGTTCTCGAATAAGTGCGCTTGAATCGCTTAATTTATCTTTCCAACAGTCAGTATCTGTTTTACAGAATTCTGCAGCTTCGATTCGACCGCGATACGTCTTGATGACCGTAGCTCTTTTCTTAGAGGCTTCATCTTCTCCGCCTCCCAGCGCATCAAATTTCGCGAGTACCTCTCCGCCCGCTAGCATACTAATCGCTGTCAGTGCAGCTTTTTGGGATGCTGCATCACCTTTGGTTGCGATCTTAAATAGACCTGCTACAGCGCTCGGATCGCCGATCGTCGCGAGGGCTTCGGTTGCTGCAATCCGAATGCCACTGTCATTATCGGCTGCCAACTTTAGCAAAGCGGGAACTGCTTTGGGGCTCCCCATAGTTCCTAAGGAATAGGCGATTTCGGCAACTGCTGCCGGTATACTGGCAAAGATAGGGGAGCGGGCTCGGTTTTGGAAAAGTTTGTAGTATTTGTTCATGGCGTCGACGAGTAAGGGAAGAGTTTCAGTGGCTTGAAGTGCACCGAGAACGAATGCTGCTTTACCTTCTATTGCACCGTCGGCTATGGCTGCACCGCTTGGAAGTCGGATGGCCTCTACTGCTTTATTTTGACGCTTTAGGGTTTCAACAAGCTTTGGAATCGATGCTTGTCCCAATTGCAGTAAGGAGTACCGAGCTTCATAATAAAAGCTGACTCCAGGTAGTTCTGTATAGAGTGAGTTAACTAGCACCGGAACGGCTTTTACATCTCCTAGATCTCCGAGAGCTTGAATGGCAACTTTGCGCAAGAAGGGATGGCTTTCTGTTGAGACCATCTTGATGAGAGGCTCAGTGGCTTCGTTGTTATTAAGTCTGCCCAAGGCTCGCGTGACTGCTTCTTTAGCGGCCGGATCTGGGGTGTTCAAGAGGCGTAGGAGAGTCGGGGCGCTTTGAGATGCCTTGAGCGCTACTAGTGACTTGGCAATATTAATATTGGTTCGGTTGCGTGCTCTAGTGCGTTTGTCGCTTCCCGTTCCAACCGTGAAATCAATGCCGGCTACAAGGTGGGGTATAACACTCTCATCTCCTATTTGACCGAGCGCGTAGGCTGCTTCCGGTTGCCACAGACCTTTTTTATCGAACCAAGTCAACACTGCGGGAATTGCTGCTTTATCCCCAATTTTACCGAGCTCTTTGAGGGCATTGATGCGCTCTTTCTTGTCTTCTAGGCGTTCTATCCAGTAGGCGGCCTGAGTGGGATCATTGGTATTACTACAGGCGAAAAAGAAGATCGACATCAATCCAAGTGCAATAATTTTATGCATTTTTTAGCTCCCCTTGAGTCTTGAAGGATGGCGCTTCATACCGTGCTCCCCAACCAGGGTCAATTGGGCGCGATTGCTTTGGACCGAGAATCCAAGAGAGCCATGGCAACCAAGCGCTATTGTTGATACAAATACAACCGATGCGCAGGATATCGATTCGGATCGAAAGATGAAATTAGGTTATTATTATAGCTTCATGGTCTTGCTACCCCTGATTTTGGGGGCAGCTAGCGAGGGACGAGCGGCTTCGTTAGTGTCGCCTTCGCTTGTGGTTTGGCCCAGTGTCGATGATCGTTCATTGAAGGAGCACGATAGCCACACCCTAGAGCGTCTCAAGAAGACATTGAGCACAGACTCCTCTTATAAAGTGCGATTGCGTGCAGTTACTTTGTTGGGAGAATTAATCCATCCGGACGCAGTGAAGGCTCTTTCTGAAGTAGTGCGCTCTGATTCTCACTCTGCGGTTCGCGCCGCTGCTCTTACTACGTTAGGAAGAATGAAATCAGTTTTGGTTATTCCTCCTATTCTCGAAAGTGCTGCTATAGATGCTGATGAGTTCGTGCGTAAGCAGGCTAGGCGAGTTCTATATAAGTTAGACCGGTCGACGGTTTTTCCCTTCGTGGTTGCGATTTCAGATTCTGAAGAATTGAAAGTTCGCAAAGAGGCACTTTTGTATTTGGGGGCTCAATGGTCACCGAAGGCCGATGGTGTGTTAATTCGCGCTTTCGGGGATTTTCCGGAAATGTTTCGAGTCGCCAGGCAAATCCTTAGGGGGTTTTCTCAGGCGCGGCAACTCGCTGTGCTGAGTAAAGCAACTGAGCATTCGGCGGCGGCGGTTCAGGTCGGTGCGGTTGAGTTGTTGGCGGGCATGGTGCTTCCTGGTGCCCCAGAGCTGATACTTAGAGTTTATCAAAGAGGTCTTAAGGACGATTCGGTGCGGGAAGTAGTTCAGCGAGCTTTGCGAGCAAAACGGTCGCAATTGCCAGTTGGTGAATTTGTCAATCGAGCTGATAGTCTCGATGAGAATGTAGAAACTCGAGCGGGGGCTTTAATTCTTTTGGGGACAATCGGCGGAGCCCAGGCAGAGGCTGCCCTCTTAAGAGCCCTTCGGGCTGACTCTCTTTTATTGCAAGGGACTGCAGCTATTGCATTAGGTAAAACCGGAAACCCTGTGCATCTTGGGGTTCTTGAAGCCATGCTCTCCGAGCCAAGCAATCGGCGTATCCAAGTCCACTTAAAGACAGCTATTCGGCAGTTGTCATTGAGTTCCGTGTTGCACGGCAATGGTGCAATTTCGAAACAAGTTTCGGCAGCACAGCTGCGATGAGATCTTAGAACCTAGAAGAAGAGAAAAAGAATGTCACCACCATCTAATCGAGTTCTTGAAAGTAAACGGATAGCCTTCATAGGGGCAGGCAGCATGGCTGAAGCACTCATAAGAGGCTTGCTCAAGGCTGGTGTGACTGTGCCCACTTCCATTGTTGCTACCGGCCGACGTCAAGAGCGCTTGGAGGAGCTCAAACAAAATTATGAAGTCGAAGTCACTTTGGACAATGCTTCTGCGGTATCTGCAGCTGATATAGTGGTTCTCTCGGTCAAACCTCAGATTCTTGACCGCATATTACTAGAAATTTCTTCCTCAGTGTCTGAGAAGTGCCTGGTTATCTCCATTGCTGCTGGAGTGACTATCTCGGATATTGCTGCCGAGCTACCCCTGCAAGCTAGAGTATGGCGTGCGATGCCGAATCTGCCGGCGGTAGTGGATGCCGGTGCAACGGCGATAGCTGTTGGTGAGGACGCGACCGAAGAGGATTGCCAGCAAGTTAGGGCAATTTTTGAAGCTGTTGGTGAAGTCACTCAGGTTGATGAAATACTACTAGATGCGGTGACGGGACTTTCTGGGAGTGGGCCAGCCTACGTTTTTATGATCATTGAAGCACTTTCAGATGCCGGTGTGAAAGTGGGGCTTTCTAGGCGACAAGCACAGCTCTTAGCGGCACAAACCGTTTTGGGCAGTGCCAAGTTGTTGATTGAAACCTCTGAGCATCCCGGGGTTCTCAAAGATCGAGTAACCAGCCCCGGTGGAACGGCAATCGCCGGACTACATACCTTGGAAGAGGGGGGACTGCGTACTACATTGATCAATGCTGTGGTTGCGGCCACTCAGCGGTGCAAGGATTTAGGAAAAAAAGGCGGTGAACATTAAGTCCTTGATATTAAATAGATAAATGGCTTCTCTGAGTGCCGAATTTTCTATCAAATTTTGAATTTCTTAGTTTGCATAGCGTCTGTATAGCCTATTTACGAATTGCAACGAGGAAGTTCGATCATGAGCAAAGCGATAGCAAGTGTACGAAGTCCAGCCAAAGAGGTTATTCTAGAGAGGTCAACTAACTATGCTGCCTCGAGTCGAAAGTTGGGCAAGCAGGGGACGTCGATGAACGATGCAATTACCGATATGGAATTGGTGGATCGTGCTGGTCGGGGAGATTCTATTGCATTTTCAGAGTTGGTTAACAGGCATTATAGGCGCTGCGTGCGGGTTGCATTTGGGCTGCTCAAGAATAAAAGCGATGCCGAAGATGTAGTTCAGGATGCTTTTGCAAGGGTTTTTCGAAAGCTTGATTCATTTCAAGGCCAATCTGCCTTTTATACCTGGCTCTACCGTATAGTCGTGAATTTATCGATCGATGCGATTCGCAAGAAGAAGCGCCAGCGGCGAGCAGATGTGGACGATGAATCGGCGCGAGAGGCATTGCGTAGTGAGCAAGAATTGTGGCCAACCTATGATGCGACCAATCCTCGCCAAGAAGCGGAGCGAACTCAGCTGGCGGACAAGCTTCGAGAAGCGTTTCATGAGTTGTCGGAAATACATCAATCTGTATTGTTTTTGAGGGAGATCGAGGGATTTAGCTATGAGGAGATTGCCAAGACCTTGAAAATTAAGAAAGGTACGGTGATGAGTCGGCTTTTTCACGCTCGTAAGGCAATGCAGGAAATGTTGCACAAAGAAATAAATGGGGAGTGGACTGGTTTGAGCCACCTGGGAAAACCAGCTTCTTAGGCTGTGAGGATGTTATGAGCGATTGCCGATTTTCAAAAGAGATTCTTCATGCGTGGGTCGATGGTGAAGCAGGAGAGGCTTCTGGCTCCGTTATATCGCACGTTACGGAATGCCCAGTGTGTACGTTAGAGGTCGAGAGATTGAGGGCTTCAGGGCAGTTTTTAAGGGACTTGGTTGATGAGGCGGTGGGTGAAGTAGAGCCCCTTATGGCGTTGCAGAGTATTCGAGAGCGCATCGGTCCCAAGCAGGGGCCGGGCGGAGTTTTTTCCCGACTAAGGTTGGGGTGGGATAGGGTGTGGGATAAGCATCGGGTGGCTCTTGCTGGAGCTGCATTTGCATTTTCTCTTGGAGCTTTGGTCGCTCCGGCTCTATTGTATTTTACAGGGAGTTCGACGGGACGTAGTTTGCAAGGTGAGCAGTCGGCTCGCACTGCATCGGTGATGGTAGAGTCGGTAGAGATTGAAGGTGGGGCAAAGACAGTGGTATTGCAGCCCGAAGGCAGCTCTACTGCTGTTATTTGGATTGATTCGGGGGATTCGATTGATCATGGTTCTGCACCCTAGATTTTTTTTCTTGTTGTGTATCTCTCTTGGGTTGGGGGTTACCCTATCAACTTCGAGGGTAGAAGCTGCAGAGCATGCATTGAAGATTCAGATTATTCACGCGACCAAGAGCGGAAAAGCAGTGGATGCTGAATTGAGGCCTTTGGTTCGAGATTTTTCTCAACTTAAATTTAGTTCTTTTAGGATAATTGATCGAGCGCAAATTAAGGTGGCGGTCGGGGCCACTAGCAAGTTTCAGTTGCCGAATGGACTATGGATGGATGTCGCGCTAAAGGAGCTTGATAGAGCTGGTGGATTGCGTTTGAATGTTTCAGCTCAAAAACTCAAATTTAAGTCGACCATCGCAATTAAGCCTGGCGGTACCGTTGCCGTAGGAGGCCCCCTTTATAAAGGGGGCGCACTTATATTCACTTTGAGTCGGGAAAAGAGCCCATCGCGCTAGAGGCGTCAACCGTCGTGAGGGAGGGGCTTTGTGTCTTGAAGTGAAACCTCCCAAGCTTTGTTCTTCGTGAGAATATCTTCGCGCCACAAAATATTAGAAATGCTCTGAACTAAGTGTTGTATACCGTGCGCCTCGGTAGCAGAGATAGGGACGGCGTTGTCTTTTCGCGAGAGGGACTTTACCTGTAGATCGTTGAGTTTGTCGCGTTTGTTATAGACTAGGATTTGTGGAATTTGGGATAGTTCCAGTTCACTGAGTAGACTTTGAACCGCTTTTATTTTTTCAGACCGCTGTGGGTCCGAGATGTCTACAACGTGCAGCAATAAATCCGCACCTTCCAATTCTTCAAGCGTCGCTCTAAATGCGCGAATCAAGTCAGGAGGTAGATCACGAATAAATCCTACTGTATCAGTAATGATGGCTTCTTCTTCTCGTGGGAATCGCAGTCGTCGACTAGTTGGATCTAGGGTGGCGAAGAGCTGATCGGCTACGCCTACATCACTTGAGGTAAGGACATTTAATAAGGTTGATTTACCAGCATTGGTGTAACCAACGATTGAAATGATTGGAAGTTGGCTGTTCTGGCGCTGGCGTCGGCGTAGTTGACGCTGGCTGGATAATTTATTGATCTCCTTTTCAAGTTTATTGATTCGATCTCTGGCTCGTCGTCGATTGATTTCTAACTTTGTTTCCCCGGGGCCTCGTCCACCGATCCCACCGGTTAATCGGGAGAGTCCCGCATCCAGGTCCGTTAGCCGCGGAAGATTATACTTGAGTTGGGCTAATTCTACTTGAAGCTTCCCGTCGCGACTCTTTGCATGTTGGGCGAAAATATCCAGAATCAACTGCGTGCGGTCGATCACCTTTAATTCGGAAAAGCTGGCGATACCCCGTGCTTGGGCTGGGGTGAGGTTTTGGTCAATGATGATGAGCTCCGCATCCAAATCAAGAGCCCGCAGCACAATCTCCTCTAGTTTTCCTTTTCCGACGACGTATTTACTATCAATGCGTTGGCGTAATTGTACTATAGTGTCTTCGATCGCAATTTCATCAGTGGATGCCAGTTCTTGCATTTCTGCTAATCGCCACTTGGCGGTTGACTGATCGGGATAGACGCCGACAAGAATAGCGGGAACTTGGCCTGAATGAGCTTTGCGAGTGGGCTTAGCTTTACCTAATTCCCTTTCGAGCTCCGTAATTAAGAGTCTAAAATCGATATCGGCATCAAAGACGGATTCGTAGATTTCGTCACGCCGCTCGAGTCTCTGGTTTCCGGGAGTAGGGGCTTGGGGGAGCAAATGGGAAATATG
>CAXGXL010000170.1:0-7019 GCA_964013555.1 uncultured bacterium | reverse complement strand
AAAAGCGGCAAAAACTCCAATTATGGTCCACGCAGTGGAGGTACCCCAGAAAACAGGAGCCCAAATTTCACCGATAGTCGCAAGGAAACCGTTTTGAACAAAGAGCTGGGTTAACTCACTAAGGGAGCCATTAAGGTTGACGCAGGTATGCCACATCAAAATAGCTGCCGGTGGGCAAAGCAAAATAAGTAAAGAGGAAGAGAGGGTACGGCGAGCCCAAATAAAGAGCCCTTCACCTCGGTTCGAATTATTGGTCCACGTCGTGGCCTTGTTCTGGTTCATTGAGTCCCCCGTGGGCTGGTATAGTTAAGATTCCGCAACACTGAAACATGTTCTAATTCGCGAGATAGAGCATGTTTCAGTTCTTGTCCAGTCCCGTAAAATTACACGGACCACATGGTTTCACAGAGGTTTTTGGTATGGTTGAGAACCCGGTGGCAGATGCACCGAACAATCCAACCGGCAAGAAAAGAAATGATTCACGGGCGAATGCCTGCTTACTATCCCTGGGCCAAATCCTGAAGTTACCTCTTCCACAACTTCAGTATTGTTCGCGAACCCAAAGGCGGTAACTCACCAGCGAGCCAAGCTGAGCGACACTTGCGACGCTGTAGCTTCTTACCTGCTCTATTAATTCTTACCTAAGATGCCAACATCCGCCGTACACTGACTAATTGGACACATATGGCGATCCCCTCCATAGCTAGCTCAATGTCTTCCAACGGTGGGAGCGAGGGCGCAATTCTGATGTTTCGGTTGCGGGGATCCTTCTTGTATGGAAACGTCGCCCCAGCCCCGGTCATCTTGACCCCGGCCTCGCCGGCAAGTGCCACCACATCCCTGGCGCAGTCATCAAGGGTATCTAGCGAAACGAAATACCCCCCCTTTGGTTTGGTCCAGGTTGCAATTGCTTTACCGGCCAATTCCCGCTCCAAAATGCGGTGTACAGCCGCAAATTTAGGGCGCAGAATCTCGGCGTGCTTTTGCATGTGAGCCAAGACTCCCTTCATATCTTCAAAGAAGCGCACGTGCCGGAGTTGATTCGTCTTGTCCGGTCCAATGGTCTGAATCTTAAGGTGAGACCGCATCCAGTCGAGGTTTTCGGTAGAGGCAGCCATCATGGAAATCCCCATTCCGGCAAAGCTGATTTTAGAAGTGGACCCATACATCAGCGCACGGTTTGCATTGCCAGCACCTTTACAGGCTTGAAGTAGGTTCTTAAGCTCTGCTGGTGAATCCGTAAGGGTATGAACGGCGTAGGCGTTGTCCCACATGATTCGAAAATCACGGGCGGCGGTGTTCATCCCGGCCAGTCTTGTAACCACTTCGTCGGAATACACCGCACCGGTGGGGTTCCCATATTTTGGTACGCACCAAATTCCCTTGATGGATTCATCTTGCGCCACCAATTGTTCAACTCTCTGCATATCGGGACCGTCGTCATTGGTTTCAATGGCAATCATCTCTATTCCGAAATGCTCACAAATACTGAAATGACGGTCGTACCCAGGAGTAGGGCACAAAAACTTAATAGTTTGCTTGCCCCACGGGCGTTCACTGCCTACCACCCCATGTAGAAGCGCATTGACGACCGTATCGTGCATCAACGTTAGACTTGCCGCTCCACCTAAAATGATTTCATCGGTTGAGACTTCCATGTAGTCGGCGAAAAGAGCTTTCGCTTCAGCAATACCGTCAATCCCTCCATAGTTACGACAATCAACTCCCGACGCTGTTTTGAAATCCCCCTCACCAGGCAGCGTTAGCAAGGCATTGGCAAGGTCGAGTTGCTCCGATGACGGTTTACCACGAGTCATATCCAATTGAAGACCGCGCCCCTTAAACTCGGCGTACCGAGCTTCAAGTCTGCTCTTTAGAGATTCCAATTCTGTTTTTGAAAGGGAGGATAGCTCCGCCATGGCTTACTCGTTTCTATATAGAAGGCTCAAGAACCTAAAGTTTGACTTAGCTCCTATCAAAGTCGGTTGCTCAGGACAACGCGAGATGTGCCCTCGCATTTTCTTATTGCTTTAGTGCTGACAAAAATGCTGGAGTCTCGCCCCCGCCATGGGCCACAATATTAGAACCGCTTAGATAACTGGCCAAGGGAGATGCCAAAAACAAAGAAATGTCGCCAATATCTTGTGGAGTCGCAAGGCGTCCAAGTGGGATAGTCTCACTCACCGCCGCAACTCCTTCTTCATCCCCAAAATGCATCTCAAATTTCTCGGTCTTGATAGGCCCAGGGATGATTGAATTAAGTCTGACTTTAGGCGCCCATTCGATTGCCAGCGTCTGAGTTAGATTGATGAGCCCAGCTTTGGCCGCTCCGTAAGCAGCTGTTCCAGGAGAGGGCCTTATTCCACTCACACTAGCAATATTGATGATGACTCCTCCGCTATCTTGTTCTTGCATCACCTCATTGGCTTTTTGACAAAAATTCAGTGGCGCAATCAAATTCAAGTTGATCACCGAAGAAGAAAACCTCGGTGAAACAGTCGCTGCCTCGACCTCGGGGGAGCCCCCTGCATTATTAACCAAGATATCCAGGCGACCCCACTCCTCTTTGGCTTTCTGAACCACTGCGGCTACTTGCTCGAGCTCTCGAACGTCTGCCTGCACAAATAGAGCCTCAGCTCCACCAAAATCAAGAGGCTCCTTAGGATCGTTCCGGCCACAAATAAGCACCTGTGCTCCCGCTTCTAAGAACCGTTTCGCAATCCCGCGTCCAACCCCTGCCGTCCCGCCGGTTACAATCGCCACTTTCTCAGTTAAATCTACCGAACCAGCCATTCAACTCTCCCTCATAACATTCATCCCGCCAGCTAATCTCGCATTGCCAGCCACTTGGTCCCTATCCGCCAACTCGCGGCATTTTTTCAGAACTTTACTTCCCTTAAGACACGACATAGAACATGTTTCACTGTGTAAGTACACACCCAAAAGTACCCCGAACACACGAGGAGTCAAAGCGATGGGAAATCTATGTGAAGGACGAGTGGTTATCGTTACAGGAGCAGGCCGAGGCATAGGCAAAGAGCATGCGCTCGCCTTTGCGAAAGAAGGCGCTAAGGTAGTTGTCAACGATCTGGGGGCCACCCCCGATGGTCAAGGAAACTCATCGCATCCGGCGAATCAGGTGGTTGATTTAATTCGTAATATGGGAGGGGAGGCGATTGCCAATAGCGCGAATGTCGCAGATTGGGATGAAACTAAAGCAATGGTCGAAGAGACCATTAGCACATTTGGCAGACTCGATGTACTCGTCAATAACGCGGGGTTTGTTCGCGACCGCATGCTGGTAAGCACCTCCGTTGAGGAGTGGGACGCCGTTATCAACGTACACCTTCGCGGACACTTCTGCCCAACCCGACACGCCATTGACTACTGGCGCGCCATGTCTAAACAAGGCGAGCCCGTCGATGCTCGAATCATCAACACAACGAGCGGCGCGGGGCTATTGGGAAGCGTTGGACAAGGTACTTACTCCGCTGCCAAAGCGGGTATTGCCGCCCTCACTCTTGTAGAGGCTGCTGAACTGGGCCGCTACAATGTAACGGCCAACGCCATTGCTCCGGCGGCACGCACCCGCATGACCGAAGCGGTTTTTTCTGAAATGATGGCTAAACCCGAAAACGGATTTGACTCTATGGATCCGGCTAATATCTCCCCGCTGGTCGTCTGGCTCGGCAGTCACGAATCCAAAAACATCAGTGGCCGGGTCTTTGAAGTAGCCGGTGGAAGTATCAGCGTAGCGGACGGCTGGCGTGAAGGCCCCAAAATGGAGAAAACAAGAAAATGGGAACCCACCGAAATTGGAGACGCCGTTCACCGGTTGATGGGCCAAGTTACTCCGCCGCAAAAGGTGTATGGTGTGTGATTCCAAACTCTCCAGGGGCGGAAAAAATACTGGATTGGCCAGATGAGCCTCATTACAAGAAATACCCAAGTCCTAATTTCGATCGTACTCGGCCCTAGAACTTACAAAGTGATTCTTCGTAATCCCCTATAATTCATCTCTTTTTCTCCACGAATTGGAAAACTCTACACCTCACCAGTTTACATCTCTTCCACCACACCTCACCAAAGAGCTTGGAGCATATTTCGGTGTAGAAACAGCAAGGTAGAAGCCGCAGAGTATAAAACTCAAGCATTCCGCCGGTTATTACGCAACAGCCTACCGCTCAATCCGAAACTCAAAATGCACGTCTCAGTGTCACCCTCCACCCAAATCAAGAAGTGCAGTACAGAAAGAGACAAGATAATGAAAATTGCCGCCACCTCCACACTCAGACCAAGCTCCAGCCCTAGAATCGGCGCAAATTCCACTAGAGCTTCAAAAGAAACGCTCCATAAGAGGGCTCCTTCCCAAGAGTCCCGCACGAGAAAATGGAGCTCAACGCCTCTTAAAAAACCAACCACCAATTTACTAGCGAAAATCGTGTTAGGAGCCCTAGCGCTATTCGCCAGCAAAAGCACTCTTCAAGTCACAGCTAACGAAAACCGTGCCCAAGGAAATAACTTAGGAGACGGACCTGGCTATAATCCCGGATTTTGGGAGAATTGGCGCCGACGCAATAACAACAACTGTTATAACTACGCGGTTAATCGCACCACCGACTCGTTCGCACAACCCGGTAACGTGCAATGGCCGTTTTCGTGTCAATCAGTCACAGAAGCTGCAATGAGCGATGGACTTAGACCTATCCAAGCCAATGCCTCGTGCGATGGACACGAAGTTTTTCTCGGGGCATATCGCAACGATTTTCACTGGTGGAGAAAAGACGGGTCAAATCTCTGGACTCACAAACCAGGCAGCCTCGCACCAAGGGACTACGACGCCAGTGGTAAAAAAATTAAAAACCCACTAGAGGCCGATTTAGGTCAATACGATCCGTGTGGTTTTTTCTGCGTAGAAGATCAAAAAGTTGAGATAGGTTAATTCCGCATCCGGAAAATGCCCCAAGCCCTAAAAAACTAATTCTTCATTGTCTCGGAGTCTTGCTTAAAACACTCGCGTTCTGAAGATAATGCCCTCAAAGAACAAACCCCAGATCAACGTGAAACAAAGCATGAAAAACATTCTCTGCTTGGTCCAATTGGTCCTCGGTTCCTGCAGGAGACGTCTTCTCAGACGCAATAGGGAGCCCCACTCCACCAGCCAAACCTACCCCAACCGTAAAGCCCTCGTCAAAGCGCCAGGCGTAACCGACTTCTACCTGGGGCGCAATCAAGAGGGTCCCATAAGAAGTGTCTTCTTCATCGGTTTCAGCAACGTTAACACTCACAAACTCAATGCCACCACCAAGGTAAACACCTTGCATGGCTTGATGGCCTATGTATCGCCTCAAACCACCAGCCACCCCATAGCTAAACTCCAAGCTCTCATCGCTATCGTAGGCATAAAGCAAATGGGTCAATGCTCCGAGATTCATCAATCGAAGCCTCACATAGCCCGATGTGCGCTCTCCAAATTCGAGAGCGGGAGCAACTCCCAGAGTCAAAAGCCCCAAAACATCTACCCGCAGCAAGGTCGCACCGCCGGTAGGCTTATCGTGTTGAGGAAGGGATGTCTTGGGCAGAGCCTCATCGGTGCTGGAGTCTGCAACCGCCCCACCAACGGAAGCCGTACATTGCCCAGCTTGGCAAATGCGATCTCCTTTACAATCCATATCACTCTTGCAAGCCCAGGCATCCATTCCCCAAAGTGACCCAACCAACCAAAAAACGCTCAGAGCCAATAACCTCATATGCTCACCTCCAATCCTGCGTTAACCGAGACACTCCAACTCTAGTCCTATATCCACCAAAGTCGCACACTGCCACGCTAAAAGGCAAGTGACTAGAAATGAATTCCCGCAACATGTTCCGCTAGAAATGGCAAATCGAAATGAGATCTTCGTGGATGCGAAACCAAATAAAGACTGCGAAAGTCCTGAAACTTTGATGGCCGATAATTGCGCTGATAGATCACATTTGCAGCCCGCTGCGCCAGACAAGGACTTGCCCGTAATTGACGCGCCAAATCCCCATCCAAACATGTCTCAATGACCTCCTCGACAACCTGCTCGGAAAAAATGGAATCCACATCCAATTCGCCCTCAATTTGCTCTTCGCCTTGATAAGGAATGGGGTCCTCATTTCGACGCCACAACGACGTCTCCCCAACTCGGGCGAACGGGTCCACTGCAACGCCATCCAGCCATGTATTAAAATGAACATGGGGGGGACTAAGAAACATAGAAGCGACAAAATCAATTCCAGAAGCACCAGACAGTGCGATTAACTCGCCACGTCGCACCCGCTTTCCCACCTCCACCAAGGGACGTCCCAAATGATTATAAGTCGTGCTCAAGCCGTGTTCATGCAAGAGCATCACACAAAGACCGCCCCGATCGAATTCCCGCTCGACTCGAACAACCAAGCCCGGAGCAGCCGCAGCCACCGGGGTTCCGAGGGGAATAATAAAGTCCGTTCCTTGGTGGCTATCGTAGGTAAGAGTTCCTCCTCGATAATCTTGGACTTGACTAACACAAATTGAATATCCGTCTTTCTGTGACACGGGCGTCCGGTTGAAGTAGTTGTAAATAGAGATCCGGCGGTCGCCCCGCCCAAAGCCCATCCACGTCTTGATCGAAGTTATCGGTTTTAGAATCCTTAGAGTCGATAAGCCCCAGCGATGCTTTGGAGTGGTCGAATCGCCTCGAATTCCTCTTAATGCCTGCTTCCACGATTCCCTTGAGACAAGTCCGAACACCTCTCCTATAGTTAGGCGCTTTTGCTTGCTAGCCATGAATCCCCCTTTCTTTCTTAGAACGAGAAACCTAGCAGAAGAGGTGTTTTTAGTAAACGATGTTCACTTTTAACTTAAGCCCGTAAAAATACACCCGATCAATTCGCTGCCTAGAGGAGTTTTTTGAACTTTTCGTCAGTCACAAAAAGCAATTAATAAAAAAAGAACGCGCTAAGAAACGGACTTATTCTGCATGTGTGGGAGCAATTCGCCGAAATTATCAAAG
>CAXGXL010000169.1:0-7030 GCA_964013555.1 uncultured bacterium | reverse complement strand
ACACTCCGGAAAGAGCTTGGAACAACGGGCCTTTCGAGTCGAAGCCAGTTCATCTTTTTGAAACTGAACAAATGCGCGTTGTGCCTTCTCTACGATCGCCTCCGGAGCCCTGAGGCGCTTGGCCCCAATCAATTGTAATCTAAGGAGGTCGGTATCTCTAGGCTCCAACTCCAAGCCCCGCCACGCCAATTGCAGGGCACTCTCATAGTCAGAATTACTTGCGGCACTAATTGCCGCCATTCTCCATAACCCGTCGTCCAGAGGTGCCAATTCAGCCGCAGCGCTGTACCATTTCCCTGCTTCTTGAACCTTCCAGATGAGTGAAAGTGCTTTTGCTCGTAGACGATAGACAAACGGGTGCTTCCCGAGGGTTTTCTCTAATTCGTCAATTTCTCGTAATGCTAGCTTTGAGCGCCCTTGACGGATAAGAACCTCTGCCAAAGCCCCTCGAATTGAAGCTTTCTGTGCGGGAACTCCATTCACGGGAAACTCCCTTAATGCGTTTGTTAAACTCCTTGCAGCCAACTCCATCTTTTCTTGGACAGCGTGCTTTAGCCCTAAACCATGGCGGTACCAGCGATTCCACTGATTTCCTGAATTCGAACCATCCCCCAATACAATCTTCGTGGTCGCCATTATCGTTTTGGGTTGTGGCAAACACGGATCTACTTTTTTATTTAGGAACTTATTCGTTGCATCAATAAATTGTTTGCCGCGTCCCTTCTTCGCGTCCTGACACAACCGGGCGTAAAAACCATCGGAGAGCCGCTTCTGCAAGACATCCACTTTGAGCTTTAATTTTCCGCGTAGCTGCATCGCTTTTGGAATAGTCCATTGATAACGCACAACCCGAGAATCGAAAGGAGCGATGGTTTGGTCAAATGCAGCCGTCTGAAAATGACTCACATTGTGTGCTTTGACCAGGTTTCCACTCTTGTCTAGCATCCCCACATGGAATCTATGCACCTTTTGCGCGACCGGTACTACATCAGGTGTTTCACGAGAGGTTGCCACAACACCGCTTCCGGGTTGCTCTAACTCAATTTCGATCCATGCATTCCTCAAATCTCGTGCCCCACCTGGATACTGATGCCCAACGGCCTTATTGCTAACGACAACATCGAACCAAAATAAATCCCCTCCCTTGAGCGGAATTGACTCTGAAGTCATAACACCTGTGGTCCCCATTTTTCCCCAGACCGGTACGTCCACCGAAACCCGATTCTTCAAGAACTCCTCTTGTACCGCTATTTGGTCAGATTCATTTAGCATCGCAGCTAACGTTGTGTGGCCTCCTGTAAACCGATGCGAATGAAGAACCTTGGACTTTTCGTCAGATGGCATATGGCAGTCAACGCATGACCGGGGCTCTACTCCTTGAGCCAAAAACCTTGATTCCGTTCTAGCGTAGGGTGAACGCCGCCACGGGCCGTATTCGTCTAATGCTGCTACAAAAACATCATGACCTGAATCTTGTGACAAAAAACCCCGATGACACGCAATACAAAATTCGTTGGTTCGGAGAATAGGGTTACCAACACGATTGATATGACTCTGCAAGCTTTCCGGGTCATCATCCCTCGGAATTGGAATCGGCGAAGTGCTGAGCCGGTAGCTTCCTACTCCATCGTTCGTGATAGATTGAATACCGTGACAACCATTGCAGGACACCCCGATGTGGCCGCGGGCATCATCCGGCTGAACCTCCTTCGAAAGTCCGCCAGCAAAAAGTAGACTAGGGTCATGACATCCCCCACAAAATGCCGATTTCTCTAGACCTACATCTTCTACATACTCATCGAAAACCAATCTATAAATGGGGTTATTAAAAGAGGAGAAGGCGTGAGCGCTAGAAGCCCATTGCGTCACGTGATTCGGATGACACTTGAAACAAACTCTCACATCGTCATTGACAGCTGCATCGTAAGATTCGCCTTTAACTAACTGAGCGAAGGAAGGAGCAAGGACCCCCGGCTCTTGTGGCGTTTTGACACTCACTTGTTTCGATACTTCTTTATTGCAACCACACAAAAGCAGAGCCCATCCCCCTGCTACCAGCCAGAATGTCCATCGACTCCTTGGAGTTCTCTCACTCGTAGAGCTAGCCACCAAAAGACTCCAAAGGCAAAGCAACTAAGTTATGGCACAACTACGCAGGCCCCACTCTCACAAGTCCACGCTACGCCAACACCCAAATCAGGGCAAGGGTCTTCCTCTCCACAGGAAAAACAAGGTGGATTTGGTGCCCTCGGGGAGCCAAGTGAAATACACCAATGGGAGCCCTCTTGGTTCGCTAACGGCCCGTAAAGGCTAGGATCCAAAGCAACTGCTTTACCATCTTCGTAAGGAAAGCAGCCGACACAATCCGAATAATCAAGACTGGTTATTGTTTCTGATAGATATTCAAGGCGAATTGAATCCGAACTTGGAGAAAGATCAAAATTGGAAGAAGCTGGCCAAACAAAGTCAGCACCTCCCGGAACCGCGTCGAAGCTCGCCGCAAAGATAAAATAGGAGTTTGGAGCCACAAAGTGGCCATGTGGAAGACTGTATTGGCCATTTTCACCTTCGCCGCTGTGAACAATCACTTCCGATAAAAACAATGACTTGTTTGAAGCGTTGTAGATTTCAAACCATTCAAGCGAATTCTCGATATCGGGTCGTGCAAAGTATTCAGTAATCACTAAATCCCCAATTTTTGGAGCTCGGTAACAACCCGCGGGTAATCCGGTATCGACACAGACATCTTGTCCGCAATTCTCCACCGTTGGTGAAAGGTAGTTACAAATGCCAGCTCCCAGGCAAGACCCCACCGGATAAGTTGTCAGTGTATTGTTTTCGTCGCAAATCGCCGGTGGAACAATGGTGCAATCTACCTTTTGATATCGAGCACCTTCGCACTCTTCTAAATTACAAGAGTCGGAAAACACAAGTAAGTTGGCGACCCCACCCTCACAAAAACTAGAAGCCTCAGCGCATTCGACATCTAGGCACTCAAGGTCACAAGGCGGGTTGGCGGCTCCGGGGGTACCGTAACCTTTGGGGCTATAATGCGGATCGTTACTTTCATATGGGCTAAGACCTAAGCACCAGCGATCGCCTAGATCATTCATCGAAGCATCTTGATCCGGCTCAAGACTTAGAGAATACCCTGAGGCTACAGGAAAGGAGATTGCCCCATCCTCTCTATAATTGACACTATCTACCACCAGATCCTGATACTTAAGGACCAGCTGATCTGAAGTATTATTTAAACTAAAGCTTCCCCATTGACTGACATCTACAATATTAATGGAAGATTCCCCTTCTAGAGCATTGAAGGATTGCGCGAAAACGACATACGCACCTGCTTCGATTTGCACCCCTTCGGGAATATTCAATTGAGTGAGGTTTCCAGAACTCGAAGACTCGTCTGAAATCGAGAGACCACCGATATAGAGTGTTTTCTCCGTCGGGTTGTGCACTTCAAACCACTCGCTACCCGTATCAGCCCCAAAGGGGTCGTACATAATTTCGGTTATAATTAAATCCCCAACTCCAGGAGTAAATCGACAAGCGCCTTCGAAACATATCTTGCCATCGCCACATTCTGCTATGGTCTCCGCATAATCGCATTCTCCCAAAAAACACGTTCCTTGCGCCGGAAAGGTATGTAAATTATCCCCATCACAAAAACTTACGGGCGGCTCAGAGCAAGTCACCCCTACGCATGGATCTTGGCAAGCTCCCTCCGAACAAAGTTCATTTGGCAGACAAAACTCTTCAAATACCGGGTACCTGCATTCACCTTGCTCACAAACCCCAATCTCCCCATAAATAACAACAATATTTCCCGCGCATATTCTCGGAGGAGCTGTTGTGCATTCAATCCCTTCACATGGGTCCAGGGTGGAATCACACTCCCCCTCAACACAAGTTGCGTTGTCTCCACACTCGGTTTCAGTCAGAGGATAGATGCACTCTCCTTCTACACACTCCCCCAATTCGCCGAAAACCTGCACTGTATTGCCGTCGCAACCGCGCTGTGGGGGTGATTCACATGAAATAGTTGCGCACGGATCTTCCAAATCATAACACCTTGCATTCATGCACACCTGATCAGCATCGCAGGGGCTGAACGTAGGCTGATAAACACATTGACCGCTCTCGCACTGACCCAAACCTGGATACGTTACCACAACACTTGCATTACACGTCGCAGGGGGCGGCTCATCGCAAACAATACCGAGGCAATCTTCTTCAACGACACAAATGCCCCCTAAGCACTTAGTCCCTTCACCACAAGAAACTTGAATTTGTTCGTAAAAACATTCGTTTGCCTCACAACGTCCACTCGGCGAAAAGCTCACTGCAAGATTGTCGATACAGCCACTTTGTGGCGGGGCGTTGCATTCAGAATCCTCACAAGCCAATGACGCTCGCTCTGCTTGATTTTCTACACACCCCGCTAAGAGCTGAGAACCAACTCCAATAAAGAACAACAACCGAAAACTCATTGCAGCTCCCCCCTTCCGCCTCTGACGATTCTACCCATAGCTCGTCAGAGATCCAGATAATATCCAAGAGTCCTACCGAAATGCTTGCCTAACTCATAAAACACTGAAATATTTAGACTTTTCTAACAAATATGCAAGAGAAGGTGCAAAACCACATGGCCCCATCCCTCTTTAAGCCCCATCCACTCTTAAAAAACAGGCACCTTCAGACCATCTGGCGCACACTTTTCTCCGAATCTCAATTTGTCCAACCTCGATTTGGTCGCTTTGAACTCAATGACGGTGACTTTATCGATTTTGCCTACACGCCACCAAGAGCGGGACCCATTCTTCTAATCCTTCACGGCCTGGAGGGCTCCTACAGCTCTCCGTACGCCCAGGGCATGCTCAACGCAGCAAAAAAACGAGACTGGCAAGGAATGGTCATGCACTTTAGGGGCTGTAGCGGCTCAATAAATCGAACTTTAGTGGGTTATCATTCCGGTGAAACAAAGGACCTTGCCCAGTTCCTGGAATACCTTAGAAACACGAACCCCTCCAAACCCATCTACGCCGTAGGTTTTTCCCTCGGAGGAAACGTTCTGCTCAAATACCTTGGGGAGTCGAAAGAAGAGGCAATCATCGACGCCGCTGTTGCGGTCTCCGTGCCGTATTCACTTAAGGAATGTTCCCAACAAATTAACTCCGGACTCTCTAAGCTTTACGGTCGAATGTTACTTAATTCTCTCAAAGAGTCAGCACGACGTAAAATGCGCATACATCAAACAAGCTCTATATATGGACTTACTCTTGAGACAATAGAAGGATTCAAAACCATTCGGGAATTCGATGATAGAGTTGTAGCACCCATGTGGGGCTTCCAGGATGCTTTAGACTATTATGAGAAATGCAGTTCAAAACAGTTTCTTCGTTCGATAGCCCGTCCCACACTCTTGATCCATTCGAGAGACGACCCTTTTATGACTCCAAAGGTTATTCCCAACTCCAATGATCTAGCACCCGAGACCATTCTCGAGGTTAGCCGCTTCGGTGGCCACGTCGGATTTATCCAAGGTCCCCCCTGGAAAGCCCACTCCTGGCTAGACCAAAGAATTCCGCACTACTTTGAGACACTAGCGACCTGAGAGTGGGCCTAGCACGACTCGTAAGTAAAAGGAACCGGTCGCCCTACCCACCGAGACCTACTGGCTCAAATTCGACTTTGATCGGCAACTTCTTTGGTAACAATGGTGGCGGTCTCGCTCTCGGGATCAAACGTCACGAATGCTCTACGGCCAATCAATTGTTCTAGCACATCCTTGACTTTCGTTTCGAGACTCACCTCGCTATGGCCATAATCGGTCCCTTCACGGGTAACAAATTCTTCAATCAACGCCCGCAGCGTGTCCTGCTCTAATTCTTCATACGGAATCTTGATCATTGTATTGATTTATCCGAACCTTCGTACCTTGCCAACGTTCTTCTTAGTGAATATTGCCTTTTCAATGCAGCCACAGCCCTACTTGCCACAATCGTGTTTTACACCTTTGCAGCGTGCCAATAAAGAAATCCTTCCGCAGCGAAACGCCGACCCAATTTCGACGGAAGGATTTTGCCCAAGATGCGCTAAGCACCACCGCCTCTATCAAACCGCTCAAAGCAAAGAAATTGCGCTAAAGTTGATGCAGCAAATTAAAGATCTGAGCCGAATTGACGTCGATTTAGCCCCATCTGAGCAGACATCGCCCCTTTTGTCAGCCAAGCGTCTTAGCCGTAGCAGCGGGGGTAAAATGTTTGGGGTACTCCTGTGTAAATCCCCATCCCAAGGGGTCGGATATATCAAAGCATTCTCAGGGCAATTCAATCGTCTGTGGTACGTTCACGGTTGGGTTCCACCCATTCAAGATGCCAAAGCCATCCAAACTGCCCAGGAAGCCACCGAAGAGCGCATTGGGGAAATGTCATCCCAACTCGTTGAAATTCAAGAGAGCTTGCTCCCCCTGCGAAGCGAATTGAGAACCATTTCCGAGCGCTACCGGCCACGAATAAATAAGCAAATCGAAAACAATCATCAACGCAGGAACCTTAGGCAAGTGGAGCGCGCACAACTGAGTGACGAGACCAACATCAAACGAAACGCTTTCCTCAATAAACAAAGCCGAACCGATAAAGAGGCCCTGCGAAATCTCCGAAGAGAATACGAGCTAGCTCTTCAACCAGTTAACGACAAATTGCAACGTCTTCAAGAACGCTCTTCTGAATTGAAACGAGCGCGAAAGAAGCTTAGCAGTGAACTGAGTCAGCACTTGCTCTCGACCTATGAATTAAGGAATTTTCGCAACGAAACAAAACCGATGAGAGATGTCTTTCAAGGCGATGGGATGCCCACAGGAACAGGAGATTGCTGCGCTCCCAAGCTTCTTCAATTCGCAAGTCGGCACAACCTAAAACCTATCGGACTCGCTGAATTTTGGATAGGTACCCCCAAGACCTAAGGTCGCTTCGATGGTGAGTTCTACCCATCTTGCAATGAAAAATGCACCCCCATTGTTGGT
>CAXGXL010000168.1:0-7070 GCA_964013555.1 uncultured bacterium | reverse complement strand
TCCTTGTTGAGTGCTAAAAGCAGCAGCTTGTCGTTGGCGGTATTATATCCCCTAAACGAGATGTGATGAAGCAAGTAATTGGCGACTTTCTGTTTTGCTTTGAACTCGAAGGGATTTCTAGTGTAGGTACTAGTTCCTACTGCGGTCCCCGACCCTAATCCCATGTAAGCAATGGTGTTAATAATCGCTTTTTTGGCGGATGTTCAAATCGATCCGACAAATGAAGCATCAAGTGGTCGTTAGTGAATTCTAAACACGGCGCTTTCGGTTGAGGCCCCTAGTCACTGGTTGATATAGTTTGGTTGAGCCCTTGTATATAGAGCAAGTAGCTGCCTGGAGGATAAATGGCTAATACTAAAATACCCTGTTGCTTGATTGTTGTTTTGTCACTCATGGTTATAGCCCCGCCTGTTGGGGCAGAGGAAAAATGGGTTTGTTTAACAAATACGCTTGAGAAAGGTGAGCTAGGGTCTGCAACCGGTTGCTATTTTTCAAAGAAAAGTCGTGATGGGAAATGGATTCCTCAATTTAACACTGGTTTGAGTGCTATTAAGGATGGCTTCCAAGGAAGACAGGTACTGTGTTCTGAAGTGGTCAAGCCAAACAAAGGATATCTCAAATGCCGAGTGGCACCTTGCTGCTACGATGGTTCGAAAATGACAGAATCCATTAAGGAGAATCCTGATAGGAACAAGTGTAAGGTCGGTGGCGAAATTTGTAAGAGCCTCAATTGGTCGATACGTGAGTGTTGGACCTGGTGGCAATCGAAGCATAATTTTGCCAAATTTGGCCTGGGAAAGTGTCCCAACCCAAAGTCGAAGTGAAAATTGAAATTAAAAAAATCATGAAAAATTACTGAAGCAGGAACTCGGTCGCTTAAGGAAAAGCTACCGAATATTGGTGGTTTGGAGGTTTTTTGTGGTTGAATTCTACTTCAGAGGGGTGAGGGCTTTCCAATCGGACAGGTTGTTGGGCCTATTGAGATACACTCTTAATTTTCGGTGGACTACTAATTGGGTTTGGCTTAAGTAGCAGAAATACTAAGCACAGCTTAAGCAGCCTCGCGGAATGAGTAGATGGAAGCCCCCCACCAGACAGAGTCCAGCACCGTTGGCTTGAAGTTAATTCAACGAAATGCACGGTTTATTATTTTGTTCACTCTGGTTACCACAGTTATCAGTGTTACTCTTGAATTGCGTCGTGCGCCGGTATTTACAAGCCAAGCTATCTTAAAATTGGGGCTGCTGCCGAGTAAGCTAGCTCCGGAGGCGAACTCCATCGTCGGAATACGAGACTTTCGAAATAACCTTCTAGTTACCAATGGAATGTGGGAAGGAGAACAAGGGAATCGGCCCATGCCACGACTGGAAAGGATCTCAGAAGGAAAGGAAGGAGACCGCTTTGTTCGACTTGTTGCTACTGGACACACAGCAGCAGCCGTAGACGCGTTTCTCAGCGAAGTGCTCTCACAAATAGTTAAAGAGCATAAGGATATTACTCGTGAATACCGCGAAACCCTTTCTGAGCGCATAGAGACTCTCGTTAAGGGGATTGAGGATTCTAAGAAAGATCTCCATAGCAGAGCGAGCGCAACTTCACCCGCCTTGGCCAGTCTTCAGGCAGTGGGAGGCCAGCAACTTCAATTGGAACTATTTAAGTTAAGAGCCTACGAGAATCCTATGCTCTACGAGTTGACCTCAGTGATTCGAGGACCAGAGCCGGTTAACCAGCGCGGTCGTTTAGGCATCTTAAACCGAGCGATCTTGAGTCTTGTGGTGGGTTTGTTTTTGGCCCTGTTGCTTGCCTTCTTTCATGATCTCATTCAAGGCTACATTTAAGAGTGCATATCCTAATTTTGCCATCGAGTTATCCAAGTCCCGCAAACCAGTATCAAGGCTGTTTTGTAAGAGAACAAGCACTCGCCTTGAGCAAATCGGGGTTGCAAGTTGGCGTGCTTGCCCCTGAACTCCATCGGCTAAGGGGATTGAGTCTGAGGACGGTATTCCAAGCAAATAGGGGGTGGAGTAAAGACGGCACCATCCACTGCCTTCGTGCGAGCCAAGTAGGTCTCCCGGGCTCCTGGGAAAGACTTCGCTCTGGCCAGTTTACAGTTCTAGCGAACCGACTTGCAATACGGTATCAAGAGCGCTTCGGTATTCCGGATATAATACATGCTCACGATGTCCATCATGCCGGCTTTTTCGCGTCAAAGCTGAAGCAGCGCTGGGAGATCCCTTCGGTTCTTACACTACACAACTCTCGCTGGCTTCGCGAGTCAAAGTCCCAATCCATTAACTTACTGAAGGTCGCCATAGCATCTGCTGATCGGGTACTTGCTGTCAGTGATTTCCTAGCTGATGCAGTGAGCCGCTTAGGGAACGTAGGGCAGGACAAAATAGGCGTATTAGGAAATCTGGTTGGTCCTGACCATCCGGGTTTTCAGGACCCAAGTGGTCCCATTAAACGCTGGGTGAGCATAGGTGCTTTGAAGCCTGGTAAAGGGCATGAACTGCTAATTCGCGCTTTTGCACAAGCATTTTCTAGCAACCCAGATTGTACATTGCGCATTGTGGGTGAAGGTCCTGAGCGCCCAAGGCTTGAAAAATTGATTGAGAATCTCCAGTTAACAAAAAGGATAACCCTCACAGGACAACTGGGGCGGAGCGAGGTTTTTGAGGAGCTCGCAAACGCCCACGCCTTTGCTTTAGCAACGCAATTTGAGACCTTTGGAGTGGCTGTCCTAGAAGCCCTGGCAACGGGGCTCCCGGTTGTGACTACTCTATCAGGAGGTCCGGAGAGTATCGTGACGGAGGACGATGGCCTTCTTGTGCCCCTAAATAAGGTGTCCGCCTTTTCAGATGCACTGGTGCGTTGCGCTTCCCCCAATGTCCACTGGGATCGGGCGGCAATTTCCAAACGAGCATTTTCTCGTTTTGGGCCAGCCGCGATTGCCGAGCGGTTATCCACAATTTATCGAGAAGTGATAATCTGATGACAACGCACAGGTCTATTGGAAGCGCGGTGAGTTTCACACTTCTGCGGCACATCTTCAATGTATTGGGTGGGTTGTTGATCACCGTGATTCTAACGAGGCAGCTGGGTGTGGAGTCCTATGGGTGGTACACCTTGGCGATTTTGTTGCCTACCATGATGGCCACGGTGTTAAATCTCGGTTTGGCGCCTGCCACAATTTATCTGGTGGGTTCTAAGACGTTCCTACCCAGGGACGCATTTTCAAGTAACCTGCGGGCTGCAACGATGCTGAGTGTTTTTGGCGTAGTCTTGAGCGCGTTTATCGTCCATTTTTTTCATAGCAGTTGGTTTCCTGGAGTGCCCGCTAAGAGCTTGTACCTTGCTATTGTGGGGGTGCCCACGGCACTATTTTTGTCATTGAATCACGCGGTAGTTCACGCCAAACGAGAATTCGCTTGGCTCAACCGTGTTAGCTTGGCCCCCACACTGGTTAATCTTGGGGTCGTTCCAGTATTTATTATTCTCCTCGATTGGGGAGTGATGGGGGCTATTGGAGCGTACGTACTGGGCCAGGCTATTGGGGCTGTTTTACCGGTGAAGCGTCTTTTGAGTGATAAGAAGTCTGCAAGCTTTCAAGAAGCACGGCTTCAGTTCAGGAATCAGGCATTGAGCTACGGACTCAGAGCCCACCCGAGCACCATTCTCAATATCTTTAACTACCGCCTGGATATGATTCTCCTTGGCGCAATGGCCGGTAGCATTGAGGTTGGTATCTATGCTGTAGCTGTGCTGATAGCGGAACGATTGAGGATGCTCTCGGCAGCGGTTTCTACTGTTTTGCTACCCACCATAGCCAGCATGGCAGACAAGGAAGACGAAAGACGGGCTTTGACCTGCAGCGCAGCTAGAATTACCGGCCTTCTAACGGTCGCGGGTGCTCTGGGTGTGGGCGTTTTAAGTCAGTACCTTATTGTACCCATTTTTGGCGACGCCTACAGACAAAGCGCCACCGCACTTGTGCTTTTGTTGCCTGGTATCGTGTTGCATACCTGGGGGGCTGTGTTTGGGAATGACCTGGCCGCGAGAGGAAAGCCCGAACTAAATGCTTGGATCGCCGCACTCAATTTGAGCATCAACGTGGCGGCCAATCTTCTCTTGATTCCAGATTACGGAATACTCGGGGCTTCTATTGCTACATCCCTATCGTATTCCGCTTTTGCTATCGCCTCGGCAATAGCTTACCTGCATGTAACGAAGCAGAGCAAAGACGCCCTGATACGCCTTAATCGATTTGATAAGCATGCTCTTGATGTCACGCTCAAGGCGGTAGGGCGCAAACCGTGAATCTGGGGCCTAAGCAGTTACTTCTCATTCCGCTATTGGTAGGAGCTTGGTGCGGCCCACTTCTGGCCTTTTTGGGGTTTTCATTTCTCTCAGTTATCAACGTTTTGACTCTTTTGGTTTTTACCGCGATAGCAATTGGGACAGCTAGAACACGGCAAATTGAAATTAGCAGCACTTACCGCTCTCCCATAATCCTACTAGCCCCTTTGGGGCTCTTTCTAGTGGTTGTTATGGCGACTTCTTTATTAGGCACGGAGAATCCACTTTGGGAACTGAAAAGAACGTACCCGCTCTGGGTAGGGCTGGCGGTTTGCTTGGTTTTTGCCTTCAGCGCAACGGGAGAGAGTCCGGAGTTGCTCAACGCTATTGTTTTATTTCTCTGGAGTGTCACCATTGGCATGGCGCTTTACGAAATCTCTACCGGCGACCATCTACCTGGTTCCAGAAGTGCCGAATTAGCACACCTTCGTTTCATACCTACTGCCTTCTTTCACAACCCAAACGACCTAGGTAGCGCCTTGGTTTTGATTTTGCCATTTTTGTGGGTTTACAATCTTCATAAAGGCCGACGCTTGATGGTTATTGGCCTGCTCGTTGCCTCGGCGGGAATTCTCTCTGTAATAGCATCTCGTGGCGCACTTCTTACGTTTGTGGTCTCAATGGTGCTTGTTGTGTTCACCTCGGTAATGTCTTTTAGAAAGGCCCTGGCCGCTGCCACGGTCGCGATTGGTATTTTTCTTGCTTTTCCTACTCTCCAAAGCGCAATCGAATCCAGAGTCGTTTATGGACGAGCAACCCAAGGGGTTTCAGAAAGATTCTTTACGCGCATGGGTACTATCGACCGCGAAAACCGGCCAAAAGATAGTTCGTTCTCGCTTAGGCTCCATGCACTTCGAGAAACATCCAGGTATTTGTCTGAAAACACGTTTGGCATGGGCTTGGAAGAAACAGACCGGTTCTTGGGGGAGAAACTTGAGCGCCCCCTCTTTAACCCACATTCACTTTGGCTGGAGCTCCTACTTGCCTGGGGCTTGCTGGGTTTCACTTGTTTTGTAGCTTTTTGGTTGGGCCTTGTTTTGGAAATGTACCAATTGTTTCGAAGAAGTCCCCCCAATAGCGAAACCCATGCCCTCGCGAGAGCGAGTCTTATTTCACTTTTGGCCTTGGTGATTGTTGCGAATGTTCCATCGAGTGTATTGCGGGGGTTTCACATGATTTGGTTTCCGTTCGCTTTGGCCATTTTAACGGCAACCAGAGCTAAATTAGAACCAAAGGGAAGTAACTTTATGGCTCATGGCTTCTTTCGAGGTAAAGGAAAGCAGGCAGGTGGTTATCATGGCGAGTGAGGGGGACTACTAGCCAAAGTGAAGCGTCCAGACCCTCATTGGACGCTGGCAGGAACAATAAGAAGGCACAAGCTTTTCTAATTAGGGCAGGTGCCGCCACGTGCTTCGATTCTTGCTCTCATGCCAGCGAGCAGGGCCTTCCTGGGTTTGGCGCTCGCGAATTAAACGCATTTTTGAATTGCGGAGTAATGGCTCACGGTTTTGCTCGGTTTGAGTACAAGGCCTCTCGTTGCAATCACGGGGTCGTCTTTTCGGGCAAGAGGCGAGGCTTTTGTGCTCATTTTACGGTGGAAAGGGAGGTTGCAAAAGGCTGAAGAAGCTCTGTCGCTATGTGGCGAGGCCGTCCCTTGCGAATGAGTCCCTGATGGAACTTGATGATGGCCTCTTTGGGGACAAGCCGAAAACCCAATGGGGAAATAGAACCACCGCGGTTTGTTTGAATGGGAAGCAATTGAGTCAACGCCTTTAGGCGATTATTCTGCAACCTCGGTCTCACAAGGTTCGTTGCCGCACTTTATTCGATAGGAGCTAAAGACTCTCAAACCCCAGAAAAGAGATTACAGGTCTCGGGCTCTTCTCACTATCGGAAGTGTTGCTGTATACAGCAGTTCCCGTTCCCTTTTTCTTGTAATAGAGCTGAGCTGAACCCGAACCATCGAAGTTGATTGCGCTGTCGCAGTTCAGGTTTGCACTCATCAAACTAGCAAGATCTTCTAGTTTCACCCCGGAGCCGGCTTTAACACCGTTCACCTTGGGGACCCAGGCCACAATCCAAAGAAGCCCACCGGGTTTAAGGCAGACGGCTGTTCTAGCGTGCATAACATCCGGATCAGGCCCCGACGGGACGTACTTGCCGCCTGTTAACAAGGGTACCCCCGACACGACATTGTGGCCGGTCAGCGCCTTGGATGAATCAACAATGGATGCTTTATTGTCCTTTCCAAATACCAGAGAAACGACGTTTTGATTGTTGTTCACTTTCGCTTTGATATCCGGTTGGGCAGGCTGCGACACATTTTCTCGCCGGCTGAGCCCGGTAACTGCGCCACATTTGTCGGTTCGAACCGAGCCAGGGTCTGCGGCGTAAAAGAAAAAATGTGTATTGATAGCCAATTCAGCGGTCGTTGCTTCACTTTTTATCCATTCCCCGGCTGTTCTTAGGGGGTAAACAAACTCCATTTCCTTGCCAGCATAGGCATCTTTACGCTTTCCCTTTTTTTGACAAGTTGGATCTGGCTTAAGCTGAGAGACCAAAACTTTGCTTTTTTTCAAAGCGACTGATGCAATAAAGACATCTCCATTCCACGACATTGCGACCATGGGGTTTTTCGGTTGTGTGTTCTTGATTGCTGCGATGATACTAGTTGGAAATGGGCTCTTCGGGTTAGCAGCTGGCCCTGTAGGAGT
>CAXGXL010000167.1:0-7100 GCA_964013555.1 uncultured bacterium | reverse complement strand
TTCTTATAGATGGTTCACATTCGGCAATTTCTAAGAGTCGCTGCCCAGCAGCTTCTCCGGCGGCAAGGTAGTCGGCTACTTTTCCTAACTTTTTGATAGGGTCGTACATGAAAAAGAATGCAGCCATAAAACTCATGTAGTGTGCTGCATCAGCATTGTTGAGGCGAATTTGATGCGTTAGAAATGCTAGGAGCCCTGCCAGTGCGCCGGCTCCTAATATTTCCATGATAGGAGTTCGGATGGCGCGGATTAAGTAACTAACTAGCATTTGCTTGTAATATTGGAAGCTGGCCGTGGCGAGTCGATTGGATTCAAAGTCTTCGTTGTTAAAGGCTTGAACGACTTGAACGCCGGCGAGTGCTTCATAGGATGCCACGTTGATGGAAGATTGGGCTATTTGACCACGCTCAGAGACTCCTTTGAGCCATTTAGTGAATCGAACCAGTGGTAGCGCTGCAATTGGAACCGTAATAAATGTAACCATTGCTAGCTTAGGGTCGCTGTAAAAGAGGTAGCCTAGTAACGATAGAAGGACGAGAGGTTCTCGAATGAGCGGCCCAATTCCGTTGAAGAGAGACTGTTCAACTAAGTTAGCGTCATTGGTGAGCCGACTTAAGAGATCGCCGTGAGACCGTTTGGTGAAAAAGTCAGGAGACTGTTTTAATAGGTTATCGAAAACACGTTGGCGAAGTCGCTTGAGAATTCTCTGAGCAATTTTTCCTACGAAGTAAAATTGGCCGGCTTGGGCAAGGCCCTTAATACTGGCTGCAACAACGAGCAGAAGAGGGATCACATAGCTAATTTCATCGGTGTTAATGGTGAGAATCGTATTAATCATTTCCTCTGGAAATAGTTTCCAGGTGTCACGTATTTTGCCATCAGGAGTTAAGACGATGTCAGAAATATTTCCTGTGAAAAGAAACTTGAGAAGGGGACCCGATATAAACGCATAGAATGCGGTTGAAATAGCGTAGACGGTCATGCACACAAGCGCTATTGCTAGGCTTGTTGTTTCGAAGCGGATGTCTGGAACAATACGCCTGAGAGCCTTCATTGCTTATCTCCTAGACTCCAGCCTAAATCGCAGGGCGGGAACTCGCCAAATTGCTTCTAGGACTATTTTGTTCGACATTTTAGAGACGCCTTGTTCGCGTTCCACAAAAACGATTGGAATTTCTTGAACCGAGAACCCTTGCTTTAGAGCACGGTAGGTCATTTCGATTTGAAAACTATACCCGGTCGACTGGATTGTTTCGAGGGGGAGCGCTTCGAGTACCTGTCGTCGAAAGCATTTGAAGCCCCCGGTGACATCGCGAATGGGAATGTTGAGTAACGTTCGGGCGTAAAATGAGCCTCCTTTTGACAAAATTTGTCTCGGCAGGGGCCAGTTTTTCGTGCCTCCTCCCTTAGTCCAACGAGATCCGAGAACCAGATCGTACTTTTTCGACAGAGAGAGCATAGTTGGAAGTTGATTGATGGGATGTGAAAAGTCAGCATCCATTTGTAGGATGTGTTCGTAGCCTCTGAGCAGCGCCATTTTAAAGCCGGCGAGATAGGCTTTTCCAAGTCCTTGTTTTTGTGGCCGGTGCACTACTGAGACTCGAGAATTTGCATCAGCAATGGTTTCGGCAATCTTCCCGGTACCGTCAGGTGAGTTGTCGTCTAGAACGATGATGTCTACATCAGCAGCGCTCAGGATGGCGGGAATGATTTTTTCGATATTACGGCGCTCGTTATAAGTTGGCAGGAGAACCACCGCATTGTTGATTTTACCCACGGGAGTCCTCTTTCACTGCGGATGTGCTTATGTATGGAGCGAGAATGTCGGTGACGCGAGACGCGGTTCGCCCCTGTCCTAATTGAGCACGAAGACGATGCAATTCGGCTTGGAGAGTTTGGCGTTTGTCCGTGTCTTGAAGCAGGTGCTTGAGCTCGTCTCGGACGTTCGCTGGGGTGAATCTAGCTTGCACTAATTCTGGTACCAACCGTTTGCCTGCAATTAAATTTACAAGGGCGATGTGAGCTACGTTGACGAGGCTCTTGAGAATCCAGTAACTAATCCAAGATACTCGGTACACAACGACCATGGGTCGCCCCAAGAGAGCGGTTTGGAGTGTGGATGTACCGGAGCAAACAATCGCAGCATCAGATGCACTGAGTGCATCGGTTGAGCTGCCATCTTGAAGGCTTACCTCTACTCCCGATTCTCTAACGTACGATTCAATGAGGCTTCGCGGTATGGTACTAGCAATTGGGAGAACAACACCTAAGTTGGGAAAGTCTTCTCGGAGAAGTTGAATGCTTTGAAGCATTAGTGGAAGATGGCGAGCTACTTCTTTGCGTCTACTACCGGGAAGAAGAGCAACGACCGGTTTAGATGAATCGGGCAGTCCCATCGCTTTTCTAGCATTTTTGGGGTTGGGGCGTTCTGGTAGCTCCTCCACTAGGGGGTGCCCTACAAATTCAACTTTCACCCCGTGCTTCTCGTAAAAGTCCTTTTCGAATGGGAGAATCACCAGCATTTGGTCGACGAATTGTTTGATTTGCTTTACACGGCCCTGGCGCCAAGCCCACAGCTGCGGACTAATATAATAAACAACTGGAATTCCGCAGCTTTGGAGTCGCTTGGCGAGTCTGAGATTAAAGTCAGGTAGATCAATCAGAACGGCTACAGATGGTCGACGGGTTTGTGCTAAATTTACTAGCTCTTTCATGTAGCGAAACATTCGTGGAAGAGCGAAGAGTACCTCGGTCAAACCCGCGAGGGACATATTTTCGGCGGGAATTAACGCTTCAAAGCCCTTGGCCCGCATCGCAGCTCCCCCCACCCCAAAAATATGGGCATTGGGTTGCCGTTTTAATAATTCTGTAACCAATTCGGCGCCATGCAAATCAGCAGATGCTTCTCCGGCTACAATCATAACGCGCGGCTGTGTAGATTCGGTTCCCATAGGGCGGTGGAACTTACCACAAAGAGTGCAACGCGCCTAGGGTAGGAGGCTACCTGGAGTGTTTTTTCAGCCATTTCGCTTAATTGGCTTTCGGTAGATTGACATCTGCAACACGAGGAAGATAGATCCCGCGCTATGCAACAAAATTGGCCCGTTCTCATCGCTCTAGCCGCTTTTGTCACTGTGTTCGGTGGCCTTGCTCTTGTTTTCATTGCGAAGGCGCGTAAGCGCCGGCTTGAAGACTATCGTGAAGTGCCCCCTTTATTGGATGACGACTCGGGTGCTCAGCGAGATGTTGAGCAAGCCAAGCCGGACTCAAAGCCCACGGATCAAACTAAGTTGGAGTCCAAAGCTCTACCTGAGCTGGAGGTAGAGCCTGAGCCTGAGCTCAAACTCGAGCTGGAGGCCCAACCTGAGCCGGAGGCAGAGCTTGAGCCTGAGCCGGAGAGCAAACCTGAGCCCGAGCAGGAAGTTCCATCCGAGCCGAAATTAGCGGCGGAGCAAGATTCTGAAGACGTGGAGGCCCTCCGATCTAGTCTTAAGAAGACCAATAGATCTTTTATGGGTCGAATTGGCGCTCTTTTTACGAATCGGTCTACGGTTGATGATTCGGTTCTTGATGAATTGGAGGATGTGCTTTTGACCGCTGATGTCGGAGTTCGATTGGTGATGGAGCTAGTTGATGAACTTCGTGATAAGGTGGCATCCAAATCTTTAAAGTCGGCGGATGATGTTCGTGATGCTCTAAAAGTAAGGCTAGGTGAGGCTCTTAATCAAGCCGATACTAGTGTTGATCCGCTGGCTTTAAACCGTCCAGGGCCCAAGGTGATTCTCTTTGTTGGGGTCAATGGAGTGGGGAAAACAACGAGCATAGGGAAGATAGCTCATCGATTGAAACAAAATGATCGAAGTGTTGTCCTTGCAGCAGGGGACACATTTCGTGCGGCAGCTGTTGAGCAATTAAAGATTTGGGGAGAGCGAACGACTTGCCGAGTGATTTCGGGAGAGGAGCAATCCGATCCTGCGAGTGTTTTGTTTAACGCCGTTCAGCATGCGGTGGAAAGTAGAGTCGACTTCTTACTAGCTGATACAGCGGGTCGACTGCACACGAAGAGTGAATTGATGGACGAGATTTCTAAGGTCCGCCGAGCTGCTGGCAAAGCCTTAGACGGTGCCCCTCATGAGGTTTGGCTGGTGGTTGATGGGACCACTGGACAAAATGCTCTGGCTCAAGCTCGCGAGTTCAATGAAGCACTTGGATTGACTGGAGTCGTTTTAACTAAATTAGATGGTACCGCCAAAGGTGGGGTGGTTATTGCGATTGCGAATGAGCTCCAGCTTCCGGTCCGATTTGTGGGGGTCGGAGAGCAGGCAGGTGATTTACGACCATTTAACTCGGATGTTTTTCTAGATGCTCTCTTTGAGCCGTGCTAAGAGGCGAGCAGAATGAAAAGAGGGTGTTGACCCAGCTATTGAGGCGCGTATAGTAGACAAAATTATCCCAAAGGATTCTCGCATGTCCGGGACTAACGTTGATACCAAAACTCGACAAAATGTAGAAGTCACGATTCTCGGCCAAAGAATGGTGCTCAAAGCCGATGAAGATCCTCGGCACCTTGAGAGATTGGCTTCCTATGTGAATCGCAAACTTGACGAGGTGTCGAGTGGAGGAGCGGTTGCGAGTAGTAAGCTTGCGATCTTGGCTTCCCTTAACATAGCGAATGACTATTTTCAGGCGTTGGACGAGATGAGGGAGTTTAAGCGGCAAGTAGCCACCAAGTCTCGGTCACTTTTGGCTGAGCTGGATGCCACGTTTCCGCCATCTTCTTCCAAGAAGATTATTGGTTAGTCGGGACCTTTTTGTGAATTGCTCCATTTCCCAAGCTCTCAAGTCCATCGCCGGTAAGCGTATACTTCTGGTGGGGGATGTGATGTTGGATTCCTATATTCATGGGGAGACAGTGCGTGTCTCCCGTGAAGCACCTGTTATTGTCGTTAGGAAGGAGTCCATCGAGCATCGTTTAGGCGGTGCTGCAAATACCGCCGCAAATTTGGCGGCTCTTCAAGTGAAAACCGAAATAGCTGGGTGGGTCGGGCACGATGATGGTGGCGGTCAAATCCGCAAAATGTTGTTAGAGCGTGGTATTGATACGAGTGCCCTTGCTAGTGCTGATATTGGAACTCAGGTAAAGACTCGAGTCATGGCTGGTGCATTCGGCACCACGAAGCAACAAGTTCTGCGACTGGACGAAGATCCGAAACACCTGCCGCCCCAGGAGTTTGTTGATGACCTTCTCGCCCTTATCCAAGAGCGTTCGGCAAGCGTCGATGCTGTCGTACTGAGCGATTATGGTGGTGGAGTGGTTGGCGAGCAAGTCATTCATTTAGCTCAAGAGCTGGTAAGAAGTGGTAAGGTGGTTTGTGTCGATTCTCGGCATCGACTTCATCTCTTTTCAGGAATGACGATTGTAACTCCGAATATTCCTGAGGCGGAGGAGCAACTCAATCGAGTCATTGCTTCTCAGGAAGATGCGTTGTCGGCAGGGGAGGAACTTTTGGCTACCCTTGATCTCCAAGCCTGTTTGCTTACTCAAGGCCGCGCAGGGATGACTCTTTTCGAAAGGGACCAAGAACCTCTTCACGTTGATATCATAGGTGAGGATGAGGTAACCGACGTAACGGGGGCAGGTGATACAGTGATTGCGACCTTTAGCGCAGCTTTGGCAGCTGGCTTGGGAATGCAAAATGCGACGAAACTTGCCAATTGTGCGGCTGGGGTTGTTGTGTGTAAAGCTGGTGCAGCTGTTGCTCAGCCTCAAGAGGTCATTGATGCCGCGACGCAGGTTGGATTGGAGCTCCTTCCATGGGAGGCATAGCAGATCTCGATGTCATTCTAGAGAAAATTGAGCCGGCAAGGCAATTGGGGGCGACCGTTGTTTTAACCAATGGAGCATTTGATATGCTTCATGTGGGGCATTTGCGTTACCTGAAAGGGGCCCGTGCTTTGGGCGATATTCTAGTGACCGCTGTCAATTCTGATTCGTCGGTGCGGCATAGTAAGGGGCCAACCAGGCCTGTAGTGCCTGCAGGAGAGCGCGCCGAATTGGTTTCGGCTCTTGAGGTTGTCGATTGGGTTTTTTTGTTTGACGAACCCACGGCGGCAGAGATCATCGAAAAATTGAAACCCAACGTTCATGCTAAGGGAACCGACTATAGAGTAGATTCTATTCCCGAGCGTACCGTGGTTGAGCGCTACGGAGGACGAGTGGCTATTGTTGGGGATCCTAAAGACCATTCTACCACTGCCCTAGTAAAGCAACTTAAGGAGAATGCTAGTGAGTAAGCCAATTCGTGGTGTACCCCTGGTTATTTCGGCTCCCAGTGGTGGTGGCAAAACGACTCTGTGCCATCGTTTGATGCGCGATTTATCTTCAGTTGAGTTTTCTGTTTCTCATACCACTCGACCGTGTCGTGGTGCAGAAGTAGATGGTACCGACTATCATTTTATTGATGAAACTCGGTTTCAAGCGATGATAGCCGATGGTGCGTTTTTAGAGTGGGCTGAGGTCCATGGAAACCGCTATGGAACCGCTATGGAGCGAGTCGAGTGCCGGCTTGCTCAAGGTCTGGATGTACTTTTCGATATTGATGTTCAAGGTGGAAATCAAATTGCCCAGCGGATGAGTGATGCGGTTTTGGTTTTTATTGTACCCCCTAGCATGGCCGTTTTGGAAGAACGCCTGCGGGGGCGAAAAACGGATTCAGAACAACAAATTCAAACCAGACTCGAGGCTGCCGCTGAAGAAATCAAGAACGCATTGCGCTATACCCATTGGATAGTGAATGACGATATTGATAGTGCATACAATGAGTTGAAATCGATCGTTGTATCGGAGCGCATTCGACGTCGTAGTCGGCAGACTCTTATCGAGAATTTCTTCAAGGCGTAAGGGCGAAGAGCTGCGGTTGTACCTGGAGCTTTGATTGCCATTATTTATTTTGAACAAGAGGATTGAGTGCGGTCTTATGAGGGGTGTCTTACCGTTTTAGTTTTCCTTGCCCACAAAAACTAATGTTATTAATGACTTAACACCTCGAAGCAAGTGCCACAATAAAATGACCCGGTGATGTTTCGACCTTAAGGGGTTT
>CAXGXL010000166.1:0-7122 GCA_964013555.1 uncultured bacterium | reverse complement strand
GGTTTCAGATTGTCGGGAAACACTGACGCCCCAGCTTAAGGTGGATAGCGGATCAACGAGACTGGTGCTTATTGATATTGGTCGCGGTCAAAATCGATTGGGGGCTTCGTCTCTTTTACAGGTATACAGTGCGATAGGTACTAATCCTCCCGATGTGGATACACCAGAGTTACTTAGAGATTTTTTTAATGGTGTTCAAAAATTGGCGGAAGATGGAACTCTCTTGGCTTATCATGACCGCTCTGATGGTGGACTTTGGGCGACGATATGCGAAATGGCTTTTGCTGGTAGGGTAGGGGTTTCTCTCGATATTGCCAAATTAGGCGACGATGCACTTGCAGCCTTATTCTCCGAGGAATTAGGAGCAGTTGTTCAGGTAAGGCAATCAGATCTAGAGAAGGTCAACAATGCCTTTGCCACGACTTCGCTTCGCGATTCGATTCATGATATTGGCACCTTAAACACCGACGACGAAATATGTGTCGATGTCGCAGGAAAACGAATTCTCGGAGGCAGTCGCGTAAAGTATCAGAAGCTTTGGTCTAAGACTTCGCATGCGATGACGAAGCTTCGAGATAATTCTGCGTGCGCAGACCAGGCGTATGCTCAGATTGAAGCGGAAGACCCTGGTTTGCATGCAGTACTTACATTTGACCCTGAACAAGACATTGTTGCGGATCTTATCCAGCTGAACTCAAGGCCTCGGATTGCTATTTTGCGTGAGCAAGGTGTCAACGGGCAGTTGGAGATGGCTGGTGCATTTGACCGAGCTGGTTTTGAGGCAGTAGATGTTCATATGAGCGATATCCTCAATGGCCGCATAAAGCTGGACTCTTTTGTCGGCCTCGCGGCTTGTGGCGGCTTTTCCTACGGAGATGTTTTGGGCGCAGGCGAAGGGTGGGCAAAGTCCATTTTGTTTAACTCTAGTGCCAGAGAGCAGTTTTCTGCTTTTTTTGAGCGGAAAGATACCTTTGGCTTGGGTGTTTGCAATGGTTGCCAAATGATGTCCAATTTGCGTTCTATAATTCCCGGGGCCGAGCATTGGCCTCGTTTTGTTCGCAATGAAAGCGAGCAATTTGAGGCACGCGTTTCTATGGTCGAGGTGGTGGAGTCGCCGTCTATTCTCTTTAAGGGGATGGCTGGTTCTCGAATGCCCATTGCGGTAGCTCATGGTGAAGGTCGGGCCGAATTTCCGATTGGCGTTTCACCCGAAATATTGCGAGAGGCGAATCTATTGGCGTTGAGGTACGTAGATAATACGGGGGCACCCACTCAGAGCTATCCGATGAATCCCAACGGGTCACCTGAAGGAATCAGTGGGCTTTCTTCTTCAGATGGACGATTTACCATCATGATGCCACATCCTGAACGAGTGTATCGGACGGTGCAGAACTCTTGGCATCCCGATGACTGGGGAGAAGACGGTCCGTGGCTTCGACTCTTTCGAAATGCTCGGAGGTGGGTTGGGTAAGGAGCTAAGGTCTGGCGTGGCATTTAGAGAGGGCTAATGCGTATGACCTCGTTTGCCTTAGAATCAACCACGTAGAGGTTCCCAGTGGAGTCGAATTCAATTCCTCCGAGGCTATTGGGACGCTCAAGATTTAACCAATCTAGCAGTTCGCCTTCTTGGGTGAACGCATAGATGGTACCAGTTCTGTAGTCGGTCACATAAACCATACTATCATGAAGGGCGAGGCCGGACGGTTGTGCAATACCGAAGGAGGAGCCGTCCACGAAGGTGGTCAAAACTGCGTTATCCATATGGTGGTAGTCTGCACAAGTAATTTCCTGCCCGGGGTGCTCGAAGCAATCGTAGATTTCCTCGCTTTGCATATCATCTCCACGAGTTCCTGAGTCGGTTTTGAGCGTAGCGATGCGTTGGTTTCCGGTATCTGCAATGTAAAGTAGGTTGTTGTTCTTGTCGAATTCGAGGTGTGAAACTACATCGGGTGTTCGTTTTACTTGGCCTTCTACATAACGAGAAACCACGCCGTCGTCATGCCAGGTTCCGCCGGGCCCGTGGTCTAAACGAAAATCATAGCGCGTAATAGAAGAGTGAAACCCATCAAAAACCCAATAGATGTTGTCCTTTTCCCACGCTATTCCCATTCCGTTGGGGCTATTGTGCATCATGTCGAGATGGCCGCTATGGCCGGCATTAAAGATGTTCAAGTCTGAGGTCCACAGGGTTGGTCCCATAAAGTCGAACGGTGTTCCTCCCTGGGAAAGGGGGCCTTGTGTCTCTTCGTCTGTTTCATGAATCGAACCAAAGTTTCCATTGGCAGCGAAGCTAATGGCCGAAGGTTGGGCAAGGAAGTGCAGACCGCCATCAAAAATAGATTGTATTTTCTGACTGCTCTGGTCGGCTAAACCCACATTCGAAAAAACAATCATCGATGAGTCAGCTCGATTGGCGACCCACAGTTGGTTGGTGTTGATAGGGTGAAATTCCAGATCTCGGGGTACGTTTAAATTGTCTGATGTCGTCCCAATGACTGTAATTTGTGCGCCCGTGATGCTGTGGGTTCCGTTACCTAAAATAGGAATGGGCGTCGAGGGGATTTCTTCACATCGGAAATCATTTTCAGATTCCGGGTTAGCCCATCTGTAGCCTTGTTCACAACTGGCTTCTCCGTTGTTGAGTATACAATGGTTTTCCGCAGTGCACTCTTCGGAGTCCCCACAGGATGCTAGTGCCAAACTCAGAACTGCCAATAGGGCTATAGTTGTTCGCATATACTTCCCCTTGAGCAACAAATTCCCCTTCTCTAGTTATCGCTCCGGCAGACAATGTGCAATGCCGCACGCAGAACACCAATATTTCAGTGACTTGGCAATGTGCTTGGGCGTTTCTAGGGGCATTCAGAGCGATGCCACTTTTGTGGTGGTTTTGCGCTTACCGGCCGCAGAAAGAGTGTCTCAAAGGTAGATAGGTGCTGTCTTGGCTGGGGTACCTAGGTACATAGCCGTGGGGCGGGCCTCTGCGGTTGCTGCGAGATTTAATCCCAGGGATTGGTGCCAAAACCTTTGGAATTCTAAGAAATTACGTTAGTATTGGGAGGAGTTATGCAATAGAGCAAGTCTGTGAATGACAATCGGGACTTCACGCTACGGCTTTCAACGGCAATTTTGGGGCTAAACTACTGGAAGAAAGATGGATTTGGGTTTCATTGATGAGCGTATTGTGGTGCAGGCTCTATTGTCCGCTCTGGATATCCTTGTTGTAAGCTATTTGATTTACCGTATTTTGATCTTGATTCGAGGCACGCGAGCCCAACAGGTGCTGATGGGTTTGGGGCTCATTGCGATTAGTTTTTTTGCGTCGAAATTTTTGGGACTCAACACGCTTTCGTGGATCCTAGATAACTTTATTAGCTCCTTTCTTCTCATTGTTATTGTGGTTTTTCAGCACGATATTCGGAGGGGGTTGTCGCGAATGGGAAAACGGCCGTTTTACGGTGGCCCTGGATATGGGCAAGGGGCTTTTGTTATCGATGAATTGACTCGAGCGGCTGAAGCGATGGCGAAAGATCGAATCGGTGCGATAATCTTGATTGAGCGAGAAGCCGACCTCAGTGAGTTGTCAGAGACTGGAATTCGAGTAGACGCGCGTGTGTCGACAGCTTTGTTGATGCAGATTTTCACGCCTCCAGGACCGTTGCATGATGGTGCCGTGATTATTCAGCAAAGTCGCGTGTCGGCGGCATCCGTTTTTCTTCCGTTGACCCAAAACCCCCGACTGGATCCCTCCTTGGGTACTCGGCACAGAGCGGCAGTTGGTGCTACCGAAGAATTGGATGCAATTGCTATCGTTGTGAGTGAGGAACGAGGTCAGATTTCAATGGTGGAAGGTGGGGTGCTTACGCGAGATCTGGATGGTTCGATGTTACGGAAAGTACTTCAGCGTTATCTGGTGGCTCGACCGCGCAAGCGTGTAAGCGCCAGCAAAACGGATGCAACGGTGGCGGCGGATTAGTGGCATGGCAAAAATCTCCAATAATTTTTCTTTGAAGATTTTCTCCTTGGCTGTGGGAGTCGTGCTTTATCTCTTTGTTAGCGCCGAGAGTATGACTCCCATTGATGTTGAGTTCCCTATAGAATACTTGACCGAGGAAGGGGTTATGGTCGTTGGCGATTCCCCTCTTAGGATAAGGACCACTCTTCAGGGGCCGTGGGCCAATTTTCACTCTTTTGCGATTGAGTCCTTGATTCCCGTGAGGGTTGATTTGACCAAGGAGACTCAGGCAAATACCGTCCGTCACACGATTTCTTCTAGTGATATAGAACCGCCTGGCGGAATGAAGGTGGTTGCGTTTAGTCCTTCCGAATGGACTATTGATATTGATCAAAAGGTCGAAAGGCTGGTTGATGTCAATGTCGATCTACCGGAACGTCCTGCCTTGGGCTACGAGATTGTGGATGTTCGAATTGAGCCAGCTCAGGTTAGGGTTGTAGGACCACAGCGTGAGATTGAAACGTTGCCATTTATACGAACACTACCGGTTGATGTCAGCAAACGCCAGACGGATCTCGAAATGCGGATAGACTTGAGGAGCCCTTCTCCGCCGCTTGAATTGCGACAAAAAAGTGTTTTGCTCAATGTGGAGATCGGGGAAGAATTTGTTCAGCGGACTTTTCGAGGTGTTGCTGTAAAAGTGATTAGTGGTTTGAAATCGGAGACGATCGAAGCTCCTGTTATCACGTTTGTTCTTAAGGGGCCGCGACGTGTGGTTGACAAAATTGATATAGATACCGTAGACCCATTCGTGGATCTGGTTGCTGAAGTTCAAGCAGGACAGACTCAGTTCGAGAAGTCTGTAGAATTCAAGAATCTTCCTGAACGAACAGCTGTTGTTGGACCGCATCCTAAAGTAAGAATGAACGTCAAAAGCAATTAATTGGGAAAAGGGAACCGATGTCTAGATTCGAAAGAAAACTATTCGGAACCGATGGAATTCGGGGCACTGCAAATCAATATCCTATGACATGCGAGACTGCGCTGGCGCTCGGGCGGGCGGTTGCTCATCAAGCTAGCCATGGAACCCACCGGCACCGGATCGTAATCGGAAAGGATACTCGTGTGTCGGGCTATATGCTTGAGATGGCTTTCGCCAGTGGGGTGTGTTCCATGGGCGTCGATGCACTGCTCTTGGGGCCACTTCCAACACCGGCGGTTGCATTTATCACTCGTAATATGAGGGCTGATGCAGGGGTGATGATTAGCGCTAGTCACAATCCCTATGACGATAATGGCATCAAGATTTTTGCTCGGGATGGTTTCAAACTCCCTGACTCAAAAGAAGCCGAACTCGAGTATTTTATGAAAGCCTCTGAGGTTGAAAAAATTAGACCAACCAAAGAGGCGGTTGGCAAAGCTTATCGAATAGATGATGCTCAAGGGCGATACGTGGTTCAGTTAAAAAGTGTAGTACCTCCCGAACTGGACTTAGATGGACTTCGGGTTGTGATAGACTGCGCCAATGGAGCGGCTTACAAGGTTGCGCCAATGGTACTAGAGGAACTTGGTGCAGAGGTTCATAAGTTGGGGATCAGCCCGAGCGGCAAGAATATTAATGACCAATGTGGTGCATTGTACCCCGGCCTACTCCGCGAAGCGGTTCTCAATACAAAAGCTGATATCGGCATTGCACTCGATGGTGATGCGGACCGATTGATTGTAGTTGATGATAAGGGTGATGTTGTCGATGGCGATTGCCTTTTGGCACTGGGAGCTAAATCTTTGATCGACGAAAATCGGTTGGACAACGATACTGTGGTCGCTACGATTGTTTCGAACTTGGCCCTGGATAGAACCATGTCCAATCTAGGGGCTAAGGTTATTCGCACTAAGGTTGGTGATAGATACGTTGTGGAGGAGATGCGTCGCAGTGGTTATTGTTTTGGTGGCGAACAATCAGGTCACCTTATTTACTTGGACCATGCCTCGACAGGGGATGGAATGCTGGCGGCGCTGAAGTTGTTGGCAACCATGGCTCGTGAGAAGTCGTCGCTTTCAGAACTGCGAAAAATCTTAGAGCCTTTTCCACAGGCTCAGGTTAATTTGAGGGTAAAAGAAAAGCCGCCTATTGAGAATCTAGACGGGGTGCAAAAGGTGGTTCAAAAAATCGAATCTCGATTAGGTGACGATGGCAGAGTTCTTGTGCGTTATTCGGGAACAGAGCCAAAGGCTCGGGTGCTGGTTGAAGGGCCCGATTCGGAAGAAGTTTCGAATTGTGCAACAGAAATAGCGGATGCGTTAAAGAAGGCTGTCGGATAAGGCGAGGAGGTATCTATGCATGGTCGCTTGTTGGGGGTTAGCCTTGACCACGTGGCAAGTCTACGGGAGGTAGCAGGCGCTAAAGAGCCGGATCCTGTGGTGCTTGCGGGGATGGTCGAAGGAGCCGGCGCGAGTCAGGTAAAAGTGCACCTGCGCGAAGATAAAAGGCATATTCAGGATAGAGACGTTCGGTTGATTCGCGAGGTGGTTACTACTTCATTGAATATGCAGATGGCCGCGACGCAAGATATGCTCAAGAGTGCGTATGAGCTCAAACCGGATGAAGTCACTCTTGTGCCTGAACATCGAGATGAAGTCTGCACCGAAGGGGGACTGGATGTGAACCATCATCGAGACCACCTAAAACGTTATATCGGTAATCTTCGGGATGGGGATATTGGGGTTGTTCTGTATATTGAACCGGAAATAGAGCAAGTCCGCGCTGCACATAGGCTAGATGCAAATCAACTGGAAATTAGCACTCGGAAATTTTGTGATGCTCGCGGTTTGCCTGAGAGACGTCGGGAATTGCAGAGGATTGTAGACACGGTCCGGACCGCTAAGAAATTGGGAATGCGTGTTTCAGCGGGTGGAAAGATGACCTTTCCAATACTTGCAGACTTGATCGCTGTGGATGGGATTTTTCAGTTCAATATGGGACACGCGATTTTTGCTAGGGCACTCGTTAGCGGAGTCGATAGGGCCGTACGAGATGCTGTGGAGATTCTTCGGCAATGATTCTTGGCTTGGGAACCGATATTGTTGACTGCAGCCGCATTCGGGAAGCCCTCGAGAGGCATGAGAACCGATTTGAAGAGCGTGTTTTCACTAACGATGAGCGCGCT
>CAXGXL010000165.1:0-7144 GCA_964013555.1 uncultured bacterium | reverse complement strand
TTTCTTGTACATAGTAGGAAACCGGTTCAGCACTTTCCACTTCCCACGAGTACCCAGGGTTCACCACTAGGTTCTTCGACCAGTCAACTCTAAGATACTCTCGCTCATTCCACGGGCGCAGTGAACTATCCTCGCGAACTGAGTTCATCAATTCACCGGTAGACTGGTTAAAGTCCTGGATAATATCGAAATGCTTTTCAATCCTGAACACGGCCATCGGCTCGCCTGAATACACTCCACCTTCAGCCTCAGTTCGAGCTTTATCATCAGCGCCTTCGATTAATTCAAAGGAGCGTCTCGCATAAAGGTATTTTTCTTGAACTTCCCAAATGACCCGTTTCAAGCCGGAATGGTCTGTGTCTCCCACAAAGGTAAAGGTCTCTGAGGCGGGAACATCAACAACTGTTTGCTGGTAATACCACTCGTCAGCAAAAAAAGATTTCTTGTGGTAATTCGGCTGCACTTTATCCAGAGCAGGTCGCTCTTCTCCACAAGCCAACAAAATCAGCGACGCCACAAGTGCGCCGATAAATCTGAGTGTCCATTGGGGTTTTAACATATTTCTAACCTTTGTTTTTTTGGTTACTGCGTACAAAACGTAGATGTGAACTTCAATGCACCGGCAGCCCTCCAGCTGCCAAGTCACTAGCTGAACTCATCCACAATAGAGTAGATATTAAAATTAAGATTGATGAATGCCCGAAGGTAGTTGAGATAATCACCATCGAAAGGATGCAAGTAATCGGAATCAAGTCCTAGGGTACCGTGAACTCCCCGAATACCGGTAGTGACCGTAAGATAGGGGAGGTAGGGAATATGAGTGAAGCTAGCACTCAAACTCTCAGCCATCACGTAGCGAACCGTCGAAGAAGACTCCTGTCGAATAGAAATTTTATCTTCAGTCATTGAAAAGTCTTTAACCATAGAATGGCTTAGAGCCAACGAGGCTCTAATAGAGAGCCAATCGGTAATTCGCAGTGAGGAACGTAACGCGTTTTCCATGCCCCAAAGCGGTTGCCCTAACCCACCATGGCTTAAACAACGTGCGATTCCCGCATCATCAATCTGAGTCGACAGGCAATTACTGCCCCCGCTAGCATAACTCGATACAGCTAGGGCCCCATCGTACGACTCGTAAAACGTTTTGTTGAAACCTAAGCTGTAGACTACCTCAAGCCCCCCCAACAACGAAAAGGACCGACTAAGGGAGCCACCCACGCCAACCCCAAAATACATAGGGTTAGCAAATAAGGAATAATCGCTAGTAGGAAGCGTTAAACTAGCTTGAGCTCCTAGGCCCGCTTCTAAAAGAGGTATAGTGGAGATCGCTCGGGCCGAAGCCGATAGGGTTAAGTCGCTTGAACTAAAGGCTTGGTGAGAGGCATCCTGCCCCAAAAACGAAGGGGCTTCTAAGCTCAATCTCGAGTCCGACTCCAAATCGCCGCTCGAATAAAAAGATCCAGCAAAGCCCCAGCGCCCCGACAAAGTAACCATCTCATTGAGGGACCAAGCCGGCAAAACAAGAAAGTTCACTCTATAATTAGGTCTGAAATCGGGGTTCGTTGTCTTCAAAAAGGCCGTAGCATTATAAGAATTTTGAATTGCTACGCTAGAGCCAGCCCACGCAGGAGCGCTCTTTTCTGGTTCTCCTTGAAGCTCCTGAAAAACACCCGTTTTCACAACGCTCCTCTGCATTTTTGGGGCCTTACCGCTACCGAGCTTTTCCACCACACCTGCTACCGGCGTTTTTTCTACTGGAGTTCGTGATTTATCGGCCTCTTTCGTTGATTGAGCCGCGCTTTCATCAACTACGGCATCTCCTGTGGCCGCTGCACTTTTATTTTCTGATTTCTCTGAGTCTTTTTCTGATGTCTCTTCTGAGTCGCTCTTTTTATCTTGTTTGGTCTCGCCATTAACTTGTTTGGTCTCGCCACGCGAGATGGCATCTTCTTTGGTCTTAACCTGCGTTGACTCGTCCGCTTTTTCTTCAGCCAAGAGCTCCTGCGATGCGTAAGCTGGTGTGACAAAAGAAAGAAGGAAAATGAAGCGTAGAGCCCCAAGACAATATTTCATAAGAGTCTTCCTTTCAGTGGGCCTATTCGAAAATTCCGTCGATGTTCCCAATGAGTGCTCCGCAAGTAGCATGCCAGCACAAAGTGGTCCAGGGAGATCAACCAGGGCGTAAACAAGGTAATTGAAACCCAAGAGCTTTTCGCCTTCGCGCCAGTATTTTTCTTAGATATTCATTAGTTAGGCCCCTCAAGGCGCCACCAAAGTTCGTCCAAAAGAACGGAATTCCATGGGGTTGGTTCTTGGACTCGAACCGAAGGGAGCGCTGCGCCGCGGAAGTTCTTTGTTGAATGACCAAATTCACCGTAGAATTAGAGTAGCTTTGTAGCAACAACCCAACCACGAGAGGCCCCATGGAAATCCAAGGGAAATCGAAAAGAAAAGAGCCACGGTTTCCTCTGCGAGTACCCATCTCCATCTCCATCGGCCAAAAAGCCCTTGAGGGCGAAACCAGAGATATCAGTTATTCGGGAATCTACATTGCCACTACCACACTGCCCCCACTGAGTCACTTCATTCGAATGAAGGTGGATTTTCCCGAAGACCTGGGCTCCATCGAACTCAGTGGCATGGTCAGTCGAAGAACAGAATCACCGTCCGAATCCAACCAAGACATGGGCATTGCAGTCCAACTCTACGGAAACGGAGACGATGTCCTCAAAAGCTGGAATAAAATTGTAGCCGCAATTGCCACCGGAAAATATGGCCCCAATATCAATAATGGCGATGTGAGCTTTAACCCTGAGCCAACAAATCACGAGGACAACCTAATCGCGACAATCCCAATGGAAAACCTCAGTCCAGAAGACCTCTTGAAGCTCTTCGCAATTGATATTCCTAACGGGCGTTTATTCGTCGCTACCGACAAAAACCTCGCTTTGGGAAATAGAGTTCGCGTTGATATCATTGGCAATTCTCAGGATGAAGAAGAGTTCTTTTCGATAACAGGAAAAGTTGTAGCCCAGCAGAGAAAACCCGGTCAATTCGGGGTTGAATTGTCACTTACCCCTTTAGGAGACAGCGCCCTGGAGGAATTCTGGAAATTTATATGCTCTCAAACAACCACTCGCTACCCGCCAATTAACTTTCCCAACTCCGATGATTCACCTCCTCAAGGTTAACGGACTAAAAAAAACCAGCTATCTAATCAGCTGACGTGTTTGGGAAAAAAATATCGAAGGAAGACCCATGAACTTAACACTGGTGAGTACTCGAGGTGCAGCAGTTGAGAGCGAGCACCCTATTTCAGCCGTATTGTGCGACTCAACCGGAGATATCAAAGAACGAGTGGGCAATCCCATGGTGACCACTTGGCGCAGTGCAGCCAAACCATTCCAATTGGAATCCAATATTGATTGTCTTCCCCGCGCACTCCAAGCTGCTCTATCTGATTCGGCAATGGCCGTTGGCGCCGCAAGCCATAGCGGTGAGAACTACCATATCAAACAAATAGAGCAACTCTGCTCTCTATTCGACATTGACGAATCCCAATTGCGCTGCGGTGGGCATTGGCCCTTGCACCAACCCACCAAAGAAACAATGCTACGTCTTCAAAAGCCATTTAGCGCCATCCATAACAACTGTTCTGGCAAGCACTCCTTTATGGTTGCCGCTACCAACGAACTCGATGCCCACGAAAACTACCTCCCGATTTCCCATCCAGTCCAAGTACGCATCCTTGAGCGCATCCAAGAACGCACCCACGATGGCGTTGCGGATACGGTCATCGACGGGTGTGGGGTTCCATGTTTTGTCCTACCCCTAGAGAAAATGGCCACAGCGTGGGCAACACTTGGAGTGGAAATGTCCCAAAGTACAAGCTCTCTTGGAAAGATCGGCCGAGCCATGGCGGCCCAACCCCAATTCGTAAGCGGCACCGGCCGACTCGATTTGGCTCTCTATCAAGCCCTACCGGAGCCGCTGGTGACCAAGATAGGTGCCGAAGGGCTGATCTGCGGTGCCTATCCGCAACGAGGGCTCGGTTTTGCCCTCAAGGTGAGAACCGGAGTTAGCGCCATGAGGCCCCTAGCTCTTTGGGAAACTCTCAACCATTGGTTTTCATTCAATTTACGAACCTCAGCAATAAGTAACTGGGTGACCGTATCGAACGTCGTGGGCAAAGCCGTTGGAAAGATAATCCCCCGATGGGAATTTTAGTGGGAACTATGGGCTCCTAATCAATCTGGGGTAGCCAGATCTCCCAAAAAAAGAAGTGCTCTGCTCTTGCCAGACAATACAAGTGCCGCTAGAGCCCCTATAGTACTACTTGTAGAGCGTTTGTAATTTAACGAATTTTTGAGGAGCTCAGCTATGGAAAAATCGACGTTCAAAACGAAAATTGGCCTCGCAGAAATGATGAAGGGTGGGGTCATCATGGATGTCGTAGATGCAGAACAAGCTAGAATTGCGGAAGAAGCAGGAGCCACCGCGGTAATGGCTCTTGAACGTGTTCCCGCCCAAATCCGAAAGGATGGGGGAGTTGCTCGAGCATCGGACCCAGCTATGATTCGCTCTATTCAAAAAGCTGTCTCCATTCCCGTTATGGCCAAATGCCGAATAGGACACATCACCGAGGCGCGAATTCTCGAAGCGCTCGAAGTAGATTTTATCGATGAAAGTGAAGTCCTTACCCCCGCTGACGATGAATACCACATTAACAAAAGCGCCTTTAAGGTACCGTTTGTTTGTGGATGTACCAACTTAGGTGAAGCACTAAGGCGTATCGGTGAAGGGGCAGCTATGATGCGAACTAAAGGCGAAGCCGGTACCGGAAATATTGTAGAAGCAGTTCGCCACCTTCGTGAGGTTGGTAATGAAATAAAGAGGCTCACCACTTTAGACGATGGCCAGCTAATGACCGAAGCCAAAAAAATGGGCGCTCCATTTGAAATGGTGAAATACGTCGCAACCGAAGGAAAACTACCAGTACCCAACTTTGCAGCCGGTGGTGTTGCCACCCCTGCCGACGCAGCTCTTTGCATGCAGCTAGGCGCGGAAGCGGTTTTCGTGGGCAGCGGCATCTTTTTGAGTAGTGATCCGGCACGTCGCGCAAAAGCTATCGTCGAAGCCGTCACCTACTGGGAAAATCCTAAGAAACTCGCCGAGATTAGCACCGGCTTAGGCGAAGCAATGGCAGGACTTGAAATAGGAACACTCTCCAAGGAAGAGCGCCTATCCCAACGTGGATGGTAATTCATGCGCATTGGTATTCTTGCCCTCCAAGGTGGCTACAACGCCCACGCCATGGCGGTGCGCGACCTTGGACACTCTGCTCTTGAAATTCGAGAAGAACTTCAGCTACCTCATATTGATGGATTAATTCTCCCCGGGGGCGAAAGTACTGCACAACTAAAACTTATTGCTCGCTTCGGCCTGGAATCCCCTCTTCGTGAGTTCGTTCAATCGAAAAAACCAGTTTTATCTACCTGCGCCGGCCTCATTCTCTGCGCCAAAGAAGTAGTGGGCCCCAGCCAGCGTAGTTTTGGATGGCTTGATGTTTGTGTTCATCGCAATGCATGGGGCCGCCAACTCGATAGTTTCGAAGGCTACGCTGACAACGAAGACCTACCCCTTTGCTTTATTCGAGCTCCTCGAATCACCTCCGTTGGCCTAAAAACAAAGGTGCTAGCAACCCTCAATAACGAGGCAATATTCGTTCAAGAAGAGAACGTTTTTGGTACAACCTTCCACCCTGAATTGACTTCAGATAGGCGAGTTCACCAAATGGTATTTGGTACCGCTTAAACTCAACTAGGCTCACTACTATTGAAGCGGGTGCTCCAGCATAGATTTTGCGATGGACTCATAAATGCTTCGACGGGGATCATCCCCACGAAAAATCAACCGAAAATAATCAGAAAGAGGTTTTACCGAGGGCATGATTTTCTTTAGGCGCCCTTGTTTGAGTTCGTCCTCAACGTAATAGAGGGGCAAAACTGCAACGCCGTCACCACGGAGTACCAACTGGAGAATAGCCGCGATAGTTCCCATGCGCAAAACCTCTTTAAACTGCATACTATCAACGCCCCCAGGAGCATTTCGCCAATACCGAAAGAGGGGCATAGCTTCGGTGGTGTCCACAATAGTGTGGTTCGAAGATTGTTCAGCACTCTTAAACGGGTTCTTCTTAAGTAATTCGGTCTCGCCTACAAATACATACTCTTCTTGATGCAAACGGATAGAGTCCAATTTCGGATCTGTAAGCCTACTCGAAGCAATAGCACAATCGATATCCAGCGACCGAACCCTATTGGTCAGATCTGAGCCAGAGCCGATGTACAAATGAAACGTTACTGTTGGGTAGGCAACCCGCAAATGCGGTAAAATCGGTACCAGCCAGCTAATTCCTAATTCATGCCGGCTGCCCAAAACGAGTTCCATTGGGGTCGGACCAAGCTCACCTTGCCCGGCCCACAAGCAATCTTCAGCGGCGCGAAGCGCTCGTTGTGCGTAAGGAACCAGAGCCAAACCGGACTCTGTCAAAACCACACTTCGAGTAGTTCGGTGAAAGAGCTTTTCGCCTACCTGCTCCTCCAACTGTTTAATTCGCTGGCCTAAGGCCGCCGGCGTTAAGTTCACTGCACGAGCTGCGGCACGAAAATTAAGAAAACGCGCTGCCTCACAAAAACATTTCAAACCATCTAATGAAGGTAACATGCCTCTAGAATATGAAGTTTGTTTTTACAATCCAATATATAAAATTAAAATATACAAATCAGTGGTGGACCCATTACATTAATACTTCAAAGTCAATTGGCTACAAGGAGCGCCCCTATGCGACGCAAGAAACACAATCGGCGGTGGTTTATTGAAACAGCATCCGTTGGACTCTTGGGCCTCGGAGCCTGTGGAACTTCCCCCAACTCAACCGAAAAAGACCAAGAAACTGGAATTAGTACAGAAACGACCAGTCCCCCCACCTCATCGCCTTCTGGTACTACCAATACTGGAGAAACCAATCCTCCAGCCGCTCCTCCCTCCCCAGCACTTTGTGAAGAAACCACAGAAGATATTGCTGGCCCATTCTACCGAGAAAATCCTCCTTGGAGAATCAACTTGGCTGACGGCGAATTAG
>CAXGXL010000164.1:0-7146 GCA_964013555.1 uncultured bacterium | reverse complement strand
GAGTTTGTGGTCCTGCAACGACTTGTAGCATTCGAGAGAGATATTTTTAAAGCAGGGGCAAAGGGCGATGAGGCAACGTGGAAAAACGATATCGTTGCGCATAGTAAAAAAATAAGCCAAGTGATTAGTGGAAGGCGTGATACGTCGCTTACGGGAGTTATTAAGGTATATCTTGTTAACTACCATCCCTACCCTGATGTACTAGGAATAACAATTCGAGGTAATTACGACCCAACGCTTGCCGCTTTTGGTTTCGTTTGTGCAATTAACCTTAACCCTGTGATTCCTAGTGCAATGAAAAAGACTATGCAATCAACAGGGAATACATTAGCTCATGAGCTGGGGCACGCTCTGCTCGATGACGGTGGTCACCCGAACTTCTTAAAAGGCGGTAAGTCGAATTTTAAGAATTTGATGGCCGGCGGACAATATCGAACTGGGAAAACTCTAACAAAAGAGCAAATTGAAAAGATGCATGCAAGTTCTTTTGCTCGAGATTGAAGCTGACCAAGAGCTTCATTGATTGACCTAAGGAAGTCGAAGCAGACAGACTAACTGTATTGGGCTATCTGGAATTGCATCTTATGGGGTAAGTACCTGACGCTGTGTTAGAGGGGATATGCGGTGAGTAGCCACCGAGTGGATTTTCACCTCGGTTTTTTTTGGGAAAGCCCGAGGTGATAAATCAGTTTCACACGCTGTGTTAGACGGGACGTATACTAGTCTTTAGCCATCCAATTTTTAATTTTTTGATGAATTTGCTGGGCTACCGTCATCGAAAAAGCAAGTTTCGGTCCTGCGATAGCTAGCTTTGTTGGTAAGCCTTTCAAGAAGGCTCCGAGTCCTTCTTTAGTGATAATGTCTTTAACAACTTTCATACCGCTAGCGCTCTCGTTAAACGACTTAGCTTGAACTCGTACTTTAACTACGTCCAATGGATTTGTGACTGCAATACTAGCGGCGGAACCGGCAATCGAACCCGCTGCGTGTTCCACGAGCGTTGTGTCTTGATTTTCTTTTCCTTTTCTTAACCAAGATTGCATTGCGGTATTACCGCCAAATAAAGCGAATGAGCCGGGAATATTTCTGGCCGCTGTCCAACCAGCACCCCTATACAACTTTCTGACTCCTTCTTCTTTTAAAATCGTAGCGGCTCCACGACCCTTGAGGGATTCAGGATTCGTTTGGCTCTTTATCTTGAGAGCATCTAGGGGCAACAAGGCAACTTCACCTAACCCAACGACGCTTCCTGCAGTGGCATTCATAAGAATCTTAGCATTGTCGGGTCCGAAGGTACTTCGGTATTGGTCGCCAAATGATTTTTCAATAGCGTCTTTGATGATGGGTTGGGTGCCGTATTTGTAGGCGCGCTGGGTAACCTTGTACCCTGTTGCGAATCCCATACCAGGCCAGAGAGACTTGACTTTGTCTAAAGGCTTTTTGGTTGCGGCCTCCTTAAAAACGACTTGGTTCATTGTTGAAATGCTATCGACTTTTCCGTTGTTGTTCATTAAGCGCTTAGCGACAGTATCCACCGGGTGAAATAAACCTATTTCTAGGATTCCAGATGCCGCTCCGCCAGCTATTTTGGCTGCAACAGGTGTATTGTGTTTCGAAGTAGCTTTGGGGGGCGTATCGATTTTTCCACCGAAGGGGTTACTTGGGCTGCAACTATTGGATTGTGGGCTGGCTGTGGATTTAGTTATCATATTGGAAACTCCGTAAAAAAATATTTCAGGAATTATCGCCGGCGAGCAAATATGTTGCTCGTATTTGAGGCTTGAATCAAAGAAGGCGTATCTTTTTATTTTGGTGTGGATTTTAGAGACTTAAGTTGGAAGGCACTTAGAGATCTTCCAAGTAGTAAGTGGTTTGCTATCCATATGATTCGTCTAAAATTAGGGTTTTGATTTCTTTGGTTTTTCTGGTTTCAAGGGGAGGGCATCATTTGTAAGTCCGATTTATTATATTTCCTACTTGGAATACCTATTGGGTGAAACGCTATTGCCTTTTTGTTTTGAGCAACGGGAGAACTGGTTTCGGTAGAGGTCTTTACTCTTGTTTCTATTTTCAAAGGCGTGGTGCAGATGAGCAGAAAAGAGACGCAACAAGATAACCCTAAATGTCGATATTATAAGAGCTTTGTTTGACCTTATTGTGACCCAGAACGTATGAGGAAAAGCAACGAGTTTAGGTCAAAGCAATCAATATTCGTTTTTATGTCGGATGAATCGTTCTCTCTTTTCGCTTAGAACCTGCCCCCGTAAAGGAGGAAAATCTAAGTGCAAAGGGTTGGTTCTCGGCTCAAAGACTTCAATAAAAATAAAGTAGGGTAATCAATATGCAAATCAATAATTCGGTACCGAAGTTCAGTGGAGCAATTAATCTAGATTCCGGGAATCTTATTGTAACAGAGAAGCTATCGGCAAAACGAGCAGCTACTTCAACGAATGTGGGGCCGAGTGGGAAGCCGAAACCAGTGGTTTCTGAACTGTCTCCTAAGTTGAGTAATTCGCAGAGCGAGACCAAGTCAAACGTTCAGAGCATTGCCTTAAGGGCTGTGGCAGGTTTGGGCCTTGGGGTGTTAACCGCGGCGGTCGTGGTGGGGCCTATGTTTTTGATCCCTCTTGCGTCTACCATTCCAGGATCGTGGATAATTACCATTCCTGCGTATCTTGCTCTAGAGCATACGTATTTTTCGTTTATGGGACCCGTTTGGCATCGAATCCTTTATGGCTCCAAAGCAAACGTCTAGTACCGGGTTACTTTGGTTTGTGAGGAAGAGAGAATCCGCGTTGGGCACTGGTGTGTTCCAATTCGGATACGCTAGGGGCGAGCAAACCAGGTTGCGTGGTTGCTAATAAAGATAAAAGACTGCTCCGTTGGTTCCATCCATTTGCATGTGACAGAGATTTTCGCCAAGGTCGTAGGTCCAGCGGTTGATAGTTTCGGGCGAACCATCTGCATCGTAGTCGCTGCTGTGAAGAAGCGGTTTGCCTGAGGTCGTGTACTCGTAGTTGTGTTGCGAGCGTATGGTGCCGTCTTCATTGAACCACGCGTGGAAAATCATCTGGCCGGCGGTGTTATACTGCCACTCTTGTCTAGTCCCTTGAAGGTGGTCGATCTCCGAGAGCGGATTTCCATCGAGATTGTAGGTCCACTCTCTATTGGTAGATTGAACCTGAGTGTTCAAATTCGTGGCAATTTGAGTAAGCATCTTGGACTGCGCATTGTAAGTCATATCCTCTTGCCAATTAAACGTACCGTCAAAGGGTTGATCTTGGCGGTACTGAATTAGATTTCCGTGTTCATCGTAATTGTTGCGATTGTTGCGGTTCCATTGGCCATTTCCAGTGAAGTCCTCGTAACTATCCATTTGAGATAGAGTTCCATCGGCCCGGTAGGTCCATTCATTAAATATGTGTCGACCATACCTATGAGCGGTGTCTTGCGTTAACTGCTTGTCCCCAGACCAAGTATTGGTTTCCGTAAACACGACCTGTGAATCACGAGTCGTTATTCTGGTGAGTACATTGTTGTTGGAGTCGTAAGTCACTTCGAAAATCGTGTGGATATCGTTTTGTGTGGACTGCTTTCGAATGAGGTTTCCGCGGGAGTCGTAAGTATAGGATTCTGTGGCATCGCTCACCGTGAAGTCGAGATTCCAAAGCCCCCCATTGGTGGGTTCGGAGGTAAGTGATTCTCCGACTGAGAGCGTAAGTCTTTCATCGGCATCGTAGGTTAGTGTCAGTTGATGGTCGATTTCGCCGTCGTTGCCCGCATCGAGGGTTTGACGAGTTAAGTTCCCGGCGCTGTTGTATTCCAACTCGGCGCGATAGGGGGCGACGGGCATAAAGGGAGAGAGTTCAAAGGCAAAGGCTTCGTTGAATACATGTACTTCGGAGAGTGTTTGTTGGGTGGGGCTACTCCACTCGGAGGTGGTCGCGATGCCAAGACAGCCCTCGGCATCGAATTGCTCGATACGGTGCCATTGAAGAACGTTGTTTTCATCAAATTGCCGAAAGGTTCGGCGTAGGATTGCGCCGGCGAGACCTTGCTCCTCCTCGAATGTTGCGAGCCCATAGATGTGGATATTACTTAGGTCGATATCTGCTTCAGTTATCGCCGGGCGTACTTCACAGGGGGTACTGAAGTCGGTGGGCGTGAATTCACCACGAGGTAGGTTTGGGGTTACTTCTCCAGTGTTCTCTCCTGAGTTCTCTCCAGTGTTCTCTCCTGAGTTCTCTCCAGTGTTCTCTCCTGAGTTCTCTTCAGTGTTCTCTCCTGAGTTCTCTTCAGTGTTCTCTCCTGAGTTCTCTGCAGTGTTCTCTCCTGAGTTCTCTGCAGTGTTCTCTCCCGAGTTCTCTCCTGAGCTCTCTCCTGAGTTCTCTTCAGTGTTCTCTTCCGAGTTCTCTCCTGAGTTCTCTCCCGAGTTCTCTCCTGAGTTCTCTCCTGAGTTCTCTTCAGGTTGCGCGGGGTCGGTAGGCGTCCGGGAGGACGAAGACGAGTCGTTGGGTGTGTTTTGTTGCGAGGGTGGCTCTGAGTTTGCGGGAGTGGCGGCTTGGTTGCAGGCGGCAAGAAAACAAATCACGATTGTAATAATAAGCGAGCGGAAGAAACGCTTTCGATCGGATTTCATTAGAACTCCTTTTCGGTGGCACGGGGGCAGACAATTGAGTTTTGCTTAGGGCATAGTGGGAAGTTAGGCGATGAGAAGACTTTTGTATATTCGTATAAATTAAGCGGTACCATAAAGCTCAGCTAAATGATTCTTCCTGCTCTCTTTACCACTTTAACGGATCTTTGCTGTTTAAGAAAACCACAGTGGTTTAGAGTGCGATCCGAATTAGTTCTCTTAGTTCTGGTGCCTTTGGGTTTCTAAGTTTCTATTATTAAACACTTTATGTGCTTTTTTGGGCTGGCGCGGCGGGAGGATGCTCGTCTTTTCACCTCATACTCTGATTTTCAATAATAGGGGCCTCTTTTATCCTAAGGTCTCGATTCTTTGAACTTTTCTTCCTTTGGTTGTCGATTAGCTGCACTCATAGCAATTTTCGAGGGGTAATTTTCGCAACTCAATGGTCCTAAGGCCGATAACCACCTTGCTGTTGCCGTGTTTGGTTGCAGGCAAATCAAACCCAAACCGCCACCGGGGGATTTTAAGATGTACATTAGAGGAGGCCACCGGCCCCATAACCGAATTGCTCGTCTTGCTCAGCCGAGACATCGTCGTGAGAAGTACATTCCTACCAGGGACCAAGGCCGAGTGTGTGCTATCGGAAAACCACCGAGTTTAGCTTTGCGTCCGGTTGCTTCAAAAGGAAGCGATGCTATGCCTCCTATTGATTGCGGTCCAAGGGCCAAAGATCGTCAGTCTCCGCCAAAACCCAATCAACACCCGGGTGCGGCTGCGGTTACTCCTCCAGCGCCCCCTACGACAAATCGACTGCCCCCAGTCGATACATACAAAAATACCCCATCACGGGTGTTTGCGTCGCAATTTGAAGAGCCCCGTTCCCCTCGAGACTACGCTTTGCGTTCTGGCAATAAGCTTGGAGAAGGCTCTTTCGGCGCCGTTTACAGAGTCGAGAGCCCACGTACCAAAAGACAGTTGGCCGTTAAGCAGGTTAAGTTTCGGGCCCAGGGCTTAACATTCGATCAACAACGTGAAGTAAAGAAGGAAGCCCTCAAAGAGGCGCGATTGCTCAAGGCTCTCGACCACCCGAATATCGTCAAGCAGGAAAACTGCAAGCTCTACAGGAACGACCTTCGAATTGTGATGGAGCTGATTGAGGGAAGCGACTTTCAAGACTACATCAAGGCTCATGGAACACTAAGTGAAGATGAGGCTAAGGTTGTTTTCAAGAAAATCGTCGGTGCTATTGCTTATGCTCATTCTCAGGGAATAGTTCATCGCGATTTGAAACCAGCCAATGTGATGCGAACCAATAGCGGCGATGTTAAGGTGGTGGACTTTGGAGTTGGAACAAAAGTTTCAAGTACAAACCTTGCGCGAACGTGTATTGGTACTCCACTATTTATTGCCCCTGAAAAGACAGGAAGAAGCTCCTACGATGCGAAGGCCTCTGACGTTTGGGAAGCCGGAATGACTCTTTTGTTTATGTTGGTTGATCCTCCTGCAGATCGGTACGCCAAGGACCGCGTCGCTGTAATGTGGCGCGACCCGAAAGTTTCGGCACTTTCATCCGATTGTAAATCATTATTGCGTAGAATGCTTCACACCAACCCGCGTTTTCGCCCTACTATGAGCGAAGTTCTCAGACACCCTTGGTTCTTGGGTGCCTAGTTGATTTCGCCAGCTTTTTTCCGATTCAACGCGGGATTCTCCTGGAATAGGATGCCCCCATTTTTCCTTTTCGGGTGACCCCGCTTGTGGGGTCTCGCTACCCCAGCAATGGGGGGGCGAGACCCCTTTTTTTTGCCTATTGTAAAGAACTTATTTTCTTTAAGTGCTCTTAAATATTGAACTTTCTCCATTGGCACAAACCTTGACTTGGCATGGGTAGAGCGTTGTAGCGCTTTTACTTAAGCACGAATCAAGAATCTTGTGGTTCGTATGGAGAAAATGTCATGAAAGCAAAGATAGGTTATTTATGTATTTGGACGGTGTTTACCGCAGGGGCTTGTCAGCCGCTCCGAAGTCCCGAGAGTCTCAATGACTTGTTAGACAACAATCCCGGTGCTGTCTTGGAGACAGTCGACGAGAATTCCGACCTTAGTGGAGATTCTGACGAGGAGCGGGACGAAGGCACTCATGACCTAGAGGTTAGCGACGAGCGAGAAGAGCATACGCAAGAAGAGCTAGCGTCTATAGCTGCAGATGAGGCCGAGGACCGCCTAGAGGAGCAAGCCGATTTACTTGAAGAGGCCCAAGCCGAAGAAGACGACCTTAGTGAGTTGAGGCGGGAGCTCGAAGATGAATACGAAGCTCCCGAAGAATTTGAGGCCGATGAGCGGGAGCCTGAAGTGGAGTTGCTTGCACACGATAATGCCCAAGCCCGCCCCTCAAAATGGGATTCGCTCGCAGATTTTGAATGGGTCGAAGTAGAGGCAGAGATCGTTAATGCTTATCCGCCCGAAGATCCTGAGGAAATTTCCGAGGAGTCTCCAATTTACGACCCCCAA
>CAXGXL010000163.1:0-7148 GCA_964013555.1 uncultured bacterium | reverse complement strand
CCGCTTCTCTACGGGGGTTGCTAGTTGTTTGTGACGGGTTTCTAATTCGGTCGGTAGCCCGTCGATTATAGGATCTACAAAATCTAGGGCTTGAAAACCTAGGACAATGGTTTCTTGACTATTGAGGGATTCAAGCATCGCGGTGCGTAAGGTTGGGTGAGCGTGCAGCATACCCGATGCGGAAATCGGAATGCCCAATGGCGTTGCAACGCTTAGGGGCAGTTCTACAATATTCTGATCTCCATCCCCTGAATATGGGTCTGCGCCAGGCCGATATGGAAGGCGAGGTGCTTTGACTAACTTGGGGTTTCCAATCATTTGAGTCGCTTTTTTCGTACTCCATTTTTCTCCCAACACCGAGAAGGCTCGGGCCGCGTAGTAACAAGCGCTTGGAATTACCGAAGAGTCGTAGTGAAACCCAAGGCCGATGAGTTCTGCGAGCATTTTCTGGCTTTGATGGAAACCGGGAGCTCGGAATCCTACCACCGGTTTTTCAGTAGCTTTCTCGATGATATTTTTGGAGAGTCGAATATCGTTGAGAATCTCGCCAGGTTGAGCTTGCGAGAGTTTCAAATTGTACCTGTGAGAAAGACTGGCGATCTCAAAGCCCTTGTAGTGAAGATCTTTGATCTTCTCTTCCGCGAGGCTGGTAACATCCTGGCTGATGACGAACACGGTTCCTAGGGCATTTAGGTGCTGGCAGAGTTCCACAAATCGATCGATGGGCTTACGATACATTAATAGGGGATCTTCTGCGCTGAGTTGAATTCCCTCTAAAAGCGCTAGCTCCGTAATGCTAGTCATATCAATGCTGATGGCAAGTGCGCGCATTTAATTTACTCTTTTTCGTTTATTAGTGAGCGGGAGGAGTAGGATTTTCACAAGCAATTCCCGGTTGGAATTGCTCACCGGTTTCTTCAGCAGCCTCAGCGCAGGCACAATCGTCGCCGACACCACCGCATGAGCCTCTGAGTGCCCTTCCGCTAAAAATGGCCCCTACTGCCATTGCGGTCATGATGAGGGCTATTGCCGTTAGTGTGAGGATAAATGTCGACATTTTATTCCTGACTATTCAAACCGGTAGTCTTTATTTTGCCATATTCCGAGGTCGATTTATTCGAAAACTCGCCATTTGGCTCCCGAATAATGAATAGAGCTGCTATTTTTTCTTTTTGGGCAAGATCAAATCCATCCTTGGGTCCTAGCACATTCAGCGCAGTAGCCAGGGCGTCAGCACGGGTACAGGAGGATGCTACCACAGTAACTGAGGCAAGTTGATGTTGCACAGGCTTTCCTGAACGAGGATCTATCGTGTGCGAATAGCGCTTTCCTTGTTTGTCTACAAAATTTCTATAATCTCCAGAGGTGGCCATTGCCCCTCGAGATAGGTGCAGAACTTCATAAACTGCTCGTTCCAACTCTGTGGGTTTTTCAATACCCAATCGCCACGGAAGCTTTTGGCCATTTTTACCGTGGACTCTGATTTCTCCACCAATTTCGATCATAAAATTCGAATAATTTAAATTCAAGAGTCGAGCTGCAATCTGGTCTACGGCATATCCTTTCGCGATGGCGGATAGATCTACGTAAATGTCTGCATGGCTTTTGGTTAAGCTGTGATTGACGGTATCAAGAATGAGTTTATCGAAACCTACTCTTTGCTTGAGCACTTGGAGCTTTTGAGGGCTCATGGTCTCAGCTTTGTTTGGCCCGAAGCCCCAAGCGTTAACCAGCGGGCCAACGGTTACATCGAATGCTCCACTCGATAATTGATGCATCGATTGTGCGACCTCTAAAACTTCTTGGATAGAGGAGCTTATTCTAACTGGATTCGTGCTCTTATTTGCATTGAATAAAGAGAGTTCCGACGTCTCAATATAGGTCGACATTGCTTGATTTACTTTGTCTAGCTCTATTTTCACGGCGTCGTGAAGTTCTTTTTTCGTTTCTTGGGAGAGCAAGCCACTTGCCAATTTTATTGTATAAGTGGTTCCCATGGTTTTACCGCTTAGGGTTGTCACAGCGGTGGGGGCTCCAGGGGAATCAGGCCAAATTCGATAGGCACTGTAGCCAACGAATAAAAGGATAACGAGTGGAAGGGCTTTAGGGATAGTACGGTTGGGATTCATCTTAAAAAAAAGCCCGGCAAGCTTGCCGGGCTCAAAAACCTCACATTGTTTATCAGCCCCCGAAGTCATCGAGATAAATATTCTCGGGTTCGACTCCAAGGTTGTCTAACATATTAATGACTGCTTGGTTCATCATTGGGGGCCCACACATATAAAATTCGCAATCTTCAGGCGAAGGGTGGTTCTTCAGGTAATTTTCCAGAAGAACATTATGAATAAACCCGGTATATCCGTGTTTGGCTCCCAGCGCTTGCCGACTGGCTGACTCAGGGTTATCCCAGTCGTCTTCAGCAACCGCATCCGAGAGTGCGAGGTGCCATTCAAAATTTTCGTTTTCTTCTTGGATTTTGTCGAAGTGATCTACGTAAAACGCTTCGCGATAGCTCCGAGCTCCGTACCAAAAACTTACTTTTCTATCGGTGTTGATTCGACGGAATTGGTCAAAAATATGCGAGCGCATTGGAGCCATTCCAGCTCCTCCACCAACAAAGACCATTTCCGTTTTATTTTCCGTGGCAAAGAATTCTCCATAGGGCCCCGAAATAACGACTTCGTCACCTGGCTTAAGGTTGAAGATAAACGATGACATTTTGCCGGGAGGTGTCCCTTCAGGAGCCCGAGGGTGCGGCGAAGCGATTCGGACATTCAGCATAATCATGCCCTTTTCCTCGGGGTAATTCGCCATAGAGTAAGCCCGTGTGACATTCTCTTTGACGGTAGATACGTATCTCCAAACATCAAACTTGTCCCAGTCTTCTCTATATTCTTCTTCAATATCAAAGTCTTTGTAATTTGCTACGTGCGGTGGGCATTCAATTTGAATGTAACCACCAGCTCGGAAGGGTACCGACTCCCCTTCGGGCAACTCAAGGACTAACTCTTTAATAAACGTGGCGACGTTATGATTGGAGCGAACTTTACAGGTCCATTTTCGAATACTGAAAATTTCCTCGTCGAGTTCAATTTTCATGTCCTGCTTGACTTTGACTTGGCAGGCAAGTCGACATCCCTCGCGGGCTTCACCCGGGTTGATGTGGCTTACTTCGGTGGGTAGCATTGAACCACCGCCATCTAAGACATTGACCTTACAAACACCGCAACTTCCTTTTCCGCCGCAAGCAGAAGGAATAAAGAGTTTGTTGGCCGAGAGGGTATTGAGCAGTGTGCCACCAGCTGCTGTTTTCAACGAATTTTCAGGGTCGTCGTTAATGGAAATGTTGACTTCACCGCTGCTTACTAGCTTGCTACGAGCAGCGAGAATAATTGTTACCAACGCAAGAACAACAAAGGTAAACATTAAACATCCGAGAATTACGGTTTGCATATCTTCGTCCTCCTTCGATTAAAGCTGAATGCCTGAAAAGGCCATAAAGCCAATGGCCATAAGTCCAGTTACAATGAAAGTAATGCCCAATCCCCGTAGTCCTGGCGGTACATCGGAGTAACGCATCTTCTCGCGAATGGCGGCTAGGGCAACAATCGCCAACAACCATCCAATGCCATTTCCGATTCCAAAGACTGTACTTTCTACGAAATTATAGTCCCGCTCCACCATAAAGAGGGACGCACCGAGAATAGCGCAGTTAACAGCAATTAGAGGTAGGAAAACCCCAAGGGCTGCGTAGAGTGCTGGGAAAAATTTGTCACAAGTCATCTCGACGATTTGAACCATTGCAGCAATGGTTCCAATCATACTCAAGAAAGTAAGAAAGGAGAGATCTACATTCGCCAGCTCCGGACTAATCCAAACCAGTGCTCCTTCTCGCAGTAGATAATTGTAAATAAGGTTGTTCATTGGGCAGGTGATACCAAGAACGAAAATAACAGCTGCTCCCAAACCGATAGCAGTGCTAACTTTCTTAGAACAGGCTAGGAAAGTGCACATCCCCAAGAAAAAGGCCAAGGCCATATTTTCAACGAAAATCGCTTTGATTGCTAGATTCAGATAATGTTCCATAATTCTAGTCTTCCTCTATCTGGTCTGGTTTCCAAGTTCGAAGTGCCCAGATAAATAAGCCGATAAGAAAAAATGCTGCGGGGGCTAGCACCATCAAGCCGTTGGGAACGTACCAACCACCTTCATTGGCAAGTGCGAAAACCTGCACTCCAAAAACTTTTCCGGAGCCAAAAAGCTCTCTGAGGAAGCCAACGAGTAAGAGGATAATACCGTAACCGAGGCCATTTCCAACTCCATCTAGGAAACTCATCGAAGCGTTGTTTTGCATTGCAAATGCTTCGGCGCGTCCCATAACGATACAATTTGTAATGATGAGTCCAACAAAAACAGATAGCTGTTTGCTGACGTCGAAAACAAATGCTTTTAGAATTTGGTCGGTGATGATTACCAAGGATGCAATAATTGTGAGTTGAACGATGATTCGAATATTCGACGGAATTTTATTTCGAATAAGACTTACTGATGTATTGGAAAACGCCGTGACAAGGGTCAGGGCAATGGCCATGACCACCGATGTCTCCATTTTGGTCGTTACGGCCAAAGCTGAACAAATACCCAAAACCTGTAGGGCAATGGGATTGTTGGTAAAGAGTGGATCTAGCAGTGCTTCTTTTGATTTACTCATCACACGCCTCCAGTTCTAAATTTTGTAAGGTAAGGTCCAAACCCATTGGCACCCAACCAAAATCGCACCAGGTGAGTAACCCCGCGGCCCGTGATAGTGGCTCCCGATAGCCCGTCGATTGAATAGGGGGCTTGGGCAACTGAACCGGCTGGGCCCTTCAGGACTTCTATTTTGGCTTGGCCTGCTTCATCAAAGGCTTTACGGCCGGGCCATAAGGCTTTCCATTTTGGATTGTCGACTTCACCGCCGAGTCCAGGGGTTTCTCCATGCTCGTAAAAGGTAATGCCGGCAACGGTCTGAACATCCTTTTCAAGAGCCAAAAAGCCATAGAGAGTAGACCATAGACCTTTACCTTCAACTGGAAAAATCAACTTATTGGGCTGCCCATTTTCCATCATGTGGTAGACGAGTGCATGGGTGGGGATTCTCGCTACTTTTGCTTTATTCGTTGGAGCAACCGAACTTGTAGCTGGGTCTTTGGCGGCCTTGCGTTGGTCGAAGGTTGTAGCATCTATATCAGTGGCATAGGCGCCTGATTTAAGTTCAACAACCTTTACTTGAATATTTTTGGAGAAGGTAGACTTAATTTTCTCCGTGCTCCAATTGGAACCTTCTTCCATCAGGCCAGCAACAACCAAGACCTTTTTCTGTCGGTCTAAGATCTTGTTTTCTTCTTGCTTTTCTTTGAGACTGACTGCTGTTCCTGAAACGAATACAGCACAGACCAAGCAGATTATAGCAGCGAAGACGATGGTGTAGAGAGTACTATGCTGCATAACGGGCCTCCCGTCTTTTAACATTTGCTTCGACGAAAAAGTGGTCGATAAATGGAGCGAACATATTCATGAATAAAATCGCGAGCATCATGCCTTCTGGATAGGCAGGATTAACGACCCTTACGAGTACGACCAACACGCCAATTAAGAAGCCATAAATAAGTTTGCCTCTATTAGTAAATGCGGATGAGACAGGGTCGGTTGCCATAAAGACGGTACCGAAGGCCCACCCACCTAGAACAATGTGCCATTGAAAGGAAACGTTAAACATGAGGTTGGTGTCAGACCCGATGGCGTTTAGAATGGTTGCCATTATGAAGGTTCCGGCGGTGACTCCTGCCATAGTGCGCCATGATCCTATACCGCAAGCTATCAGAATCGCCGCACCAATGAGACATGCGAGAACAGATGTTTCCCCCATTGAGCCAGGAACTGTCCCTATAAATGCATCCATCCAATCTAGGTTCTCCAGGGATGCAGACCCGTCAACAGCGGCTTGGGCAAGCCAGGTAGCTCCGGTGTACCCATCGACTCCCTCGAAATTTGCTGCGATCCAAGGCTTGTCTCCTGAGATCTGTGCTGGGTAAGCAAAAAAGAGAAAGGCGCGTGCACAAAGGGCTGGGTTGAGAATATTCATACCAACCCCGCCAAAGACTTCTTTGCCGATTACTACACCAAAGGTTACACCCAAAGCGATTTGCCATAGAGGAATGGTTGCAGGGACTATCAGGGGTAGAAGAGCACTGGTGACCAAGAAGCCTTCGGTTACTTCGTGACCACGAACCACCGCAAAAATGACTTCCCAGATGCCACCGATGGCTAGCCCCATGATATAGACCGGTAAAAAGTAGAGCGCTCCGTGGACGATGCAAGCGGCAATGCTACTCGAAACCATCATGTTCGGCCCCATTATCATAGTAAAGAGGGCTGTTTGCCAGGTATCGAGAGGAGTTCCTCCGGCTTCAATAGCAAGGTGGGCTTGCAGGCCCGTATTGTACATCGCCATATAAAAGCAGGGCAAAAGAGCGATTACGACGGTGAACATCATTCGCTTGAGGTCAAGCCCGTCTCGCACTGCAGAGTCAGTTTTGGTCACTTCGCCGGGAGTGAAGAGGATTGTGTCATGCATTTCATAAACAGCATGATACTTTTCCAATTTACCGCCCTTTTCGAAGAGCGGCGCTTTACTATCGAGTAATTTTCGCAAGAATTGCATTACTTAACCGTCCTTCTCGATTTGGGTGAGTGTTTTTCTCAGAAGAGCACTCCAATTGGCCTTGCCTGGGCACACAAATGTGCAAAGTGCTAGATCTTCTTCATCTAATTCTAGGGCGCCCAATCGCTCCGCGCGTTCCAGATCTCCAACTGCAAGAGCGCGAAGGAGAAACGTTGGCATAATATCTAATGGCATTATTTTCTCGTACATGCCGATTGGAACCATAGCTCGATGAGAGCCATTGGTTGTTGTCGTCAAGTCAAAGTTCTTTTGGCCAAGTAGCTTTGAAACAAAAGTGGGGATGATTGAGAATTTTTCAGTCCCCGGAGCTAACCAACCGAGAAATTCACGTTGGCGGCCTTCAAATAAAGCCGAGATTTGATTCGTGTATCGACCGATGTAGCCATGAATTTCACCTGCGGCAGAGCGTCCCGAGAGGACTGAG
>CAXGXL010000162.1:0-7258 GCA_964013555.1 uncultured bacterium | reverse complement strand
CCGCCCCCCGTATTATAAGGCACCGTTCCATGTTGGTAATTGGGGCTTTCGTAGCTGCCCTCAAACACGTAGTAGTCCACCAATGCTATGGGGCTTGGCCGCCACTTAAAAGTACGTTCCTGGTAAGGAGTGGCGTCAGAAGAGGAAGTAGAATTATTCTCTTCTCCTGGTTCGGCGTCCTCGGTTTCGGCTTCATCGAAGTATCGCCACTCAGAAAGGAGCGTGGGGGCTGGAGCAGCTTGAACCTGGTCGTAGATGGTTTTTAGCTGGGAGCTTGTGTCTCCGGTAGTAAAGACGGTAGCGGCAACAATCTTCGTCGGTTCTATCGACCGGCTTTCGAGGATTGTTTTGAGGGGAGCAAATTGTTCCTTAAGCGCTTCGACGGCGCTAGGGTCGTTGCCCCCATCAACACAGGATTGAGGCACGTCGCTGCTTAAGAGGTGCTGCAGCAGTGCTGGGCTTTGGGCGGGGGAACCATTTATGCCTTTTAATTGGTCGGTGATCATCAGTGCGTAGCGGGTATTTTCGCGCAGAGGAAGTCCCCATACTGGAGCGACGGCTAAAGTATGGGAGGCAATGTATTGACTGGATTGGTCCCAATACTCCCAACGCAAAGGCCGTAACTCACCATATTCCGGTGAACCTTCGGTAATGTCGATTAATTGAAGGGCGGAGTTAATCGATCTTGATTCGCTAGAATACTGAGGAAGAGTGGTTGTATCTAATTCACTATCGAAGCGGATGTAGATTCCTGAGGTTGGAGAAAAACCGGTGGTTTCTTGTTCTAGGAGATCAATATAATCATCCAGTAATCCCACTCCCTTGGGGTTGGGAAAATCTGCGAAGCGTGGTTGCCCGCCAGCGGTCGTGCGGTGCTCAGCGGGAAATGGGTACTCTAGCCAGCTAGCCGGGGTGTTTTCAGACGGTTCGAACGAGGCTTTAAAATACGGGATGGGACCGGAGTTACTGGGTGTAGGGCAATCGTCATTGCAATGCGGAAGGGCAGTCAAAAAGAAGAACCCGATTAAGAGAAGCTCGGTTGGCGACTTGAATTTCATTTTTTTCCCCCTTGATATTCTTTGCTCCATAGCAAAGTCTCGAGTCCTTGGGAAACGGCTAAAAAGAGTGGCGATGGTTGAAACGCAGTGCCAAATTTGCCACTAGAGTAATCAGGAGTGAATACAATCTATGACACTTTGTAGTATTATTTCTGTACTCGCTATGGGTTTAGTTGCCCAAGTACCCGACTATTCAAAAGCCTACTTCAGTGGTTTAGACCGACCTAACGCGATTCAATTAGAGGCTGCCGGCAAGGGGCCGGTGATTTTAATTGTCGTTGACGCTTTGCGCCCCGATCGAATGGGGGCCTACGGAGCTAGTCGCCCAACTTCGCCAAGGCTGAAAGAGCTCGCAGACGAAGGAGTTATTTTTACCAACTATTTCGTGAACTCGAATTGGACTCGGCCGGTGACCGCCACGATGTTGACGGGGTTGATGCCTTCGGTTCACTCCGTGGAGCAGGGCACGACTCGCCTTGAGCCCGAGATGATTACCTTTCCTGAGTTACTCAGCGATGCGGGAATTCCCACCGGAGCGGTCATTGGCAACGGTAATGGAGGTAGCGCGTTCGGGTTGAACCAAGGCTTTGATTATTACGCAGATACGGTTCAGCATTGGAAGGGCTTACCCAATGCTAAAGAGGTAACGGATTTAGCGATGCCGTTTATTGAAAAGAACAGAAGTAAGCCTTTTTTCTTGATGCTTTTTCTTGTTGATCCCCATGATCCGTACCACGCACCGGGCAAGTTTGAAACGATGTTTGTTCGAGAGCCTTCAGTGGAGTTGATTAGGACTCCACACTGGGAGCTAGGTCGGTATTCCAACCGACAGGTGCAACGGATGCTTGATACCTACGATGGTGCGGTTAGGTATACGGATACGATCTTGGGACAATTTTTCGACCGGCTAAAGAAGATGGAACTTTATGATAAAGCGACCATTATTGTGACTTCAGATCATGGAGAAGCTTTTGGGGAACATGGGGTTTATTTACATAGCCATCACTTTTATGAGGAGATCATTCGGGTGCCGCTTATTGTGCGCGCTCCAAAGATGAGTGCGCGGGGTGTTTATAACCATTATCTCTTTCAATCTCTCGACCTGGCGCCCACAGTCCTTTCGCTCTTTGGAAGGCCTGTACCCGCTTCGCTTCCCGGTTCGGATATTTTCGGGTTACTTCGCGATCCAACTGGGGTTGATCCGGGGAGGGCGGTTATAAGCGAGTTCAATAACTTTGGTATTCGGCGTCGGGCAATTAGAACGTACGAAGAGAAGATCATTCTCCAAGAGCCCGCCGATTCTGTGGAGTTCAAAGCCACGGTTGGAAACCCTGCGCTTTTGCCTTCGGTGTCGTTCGACAAGGAAGTGGTGCACTTCTATGACCTCGCTAAGGATCCGCTAGAGAAAAAGGTTCTCACGGCGATTCCCAAAAGAAAGGCCAAGCGTTGGTCTGCCTTATTGGAGGCGCTCAGACTGCATAAGACAGCAAAGGCTTCTAAAGGTTCTCAGAGCTTGAGCGAAATCGATGAGGAAACCGCTCGAGATCTCAAAGCAATGGGGTATATCCAATAGGCTCGGAATCTGTTCTTGCAAACCCTTGGAATAAGTGTAGGAAGTGGTATGACCAAATCAGATAAAGCTATCTTGACTTGTGCCCTAACTGGGGTGCTTACGAATCCTAAACAACATCCGGTTCCAGTTACGCCAGAAGAGATGGCGGCAGCCGCAAAAGAGGCTTTCGATGCTGGTGCGAGCATTATGCATGTGCATTATAGGATGCAAGAAGATGGCTTGGGGCATCTACCATCGTGGGATCCAGAAGTTGCTCTGGAGATAACCGATGCAATCCGTTCTACGTGTCCTGGGGTGATTATCAATATGACTACAGGGGTTGTGGGAGAGGATATTTCGGGGCCACTAGAATGCATGCGACGAGTTAAACCAGAAATAGCGGCATGCAATGCAGGGAGTTTAAATTACCTCAAGACCAGGCGGGATGGGTCCTGGGCCTGGCCCCCTATGGTTTTTGATAATCCGGTAAACAAGATTCAGAGTTTCTTAGAAGCGATGGCGGAAACTGGAGCAAAGCCGGAATTCGAGTGCTTTGATGTCGGGATTGTTAGGTCGATAGAACTTTTTGTAAATGCTAAGATGACCACCGATCCGGAGTACAACTTTGTTATGGGCGTTGCGTCGGGAATGCCGTGTGACACTCGCTTGCTCGATCTACTGGTGGACTTTAAACTGCCCGATAGCCCCTGGCAGGTTACCGCAATAGGCAGGCAAGACGTTTGGCCAATCCACCAGCGAACCGCGGAATTGGGAGGTTGCCTACGTAGCGGGGTGGAAGACACTTTTTACCTTCCCAATGGCGAGAAGACCCACGGCAATGGGCAATTAATCGAAGCCTTAGCGCAGTGCGCTCGAAACGCCGGTCGCGAAATTGCTTCGCCAGGGGAAGCCCGCGATATCCTAAAGATTGCGTCCAGTTAATCTAAGTAACCAAAGGAACGTAGCCGCTCGGTTAAAGCGGGATTGGAGCCAGAGTCGATAGACCCTGAGGGAGCATGGCTAATTTGAGGGGCTGCGTGTTCGTAGGGTAGCAGTTCCTCTAGGTACGGAGGTGGGGGCGTGGGCAGATTCGCCGGAATTTTCGCTCCCATAAACGGAAACACGAGGCTTCCAGCTTCGTGAATGTCTAAGGCGGGCAGACTCTGTGGCTCTATTCCTTCTCCCCAAGCAATAAATACGCCCTCTCGCTCATGAACGCCCGGCATCCCAAACCCTTTCGGAGCATTGAACTCTTGGCTAGTGAGTTGTCTGGTTATGACCCCGGGGCCGTTGCTCGCTAAAAAGGACGGTCGGTAGCCGTTAGGCCAGGAGGGTTCGAGGATAATGTCTGGAAGATGCTGCGCGCCTGGTCCTGAGCCCAAATCGTCTCGCAGGTGGGCGTTACTAAAAATACGCTGCCCGGATCTGGGGTCGCAAAGCTCGAGCAGATCCCGGCGCAATCGTTCCCTGATCTTAGGCGCTCTTTCATTGGTGACTCGGCCGCTTGGGAAAAACGAGCTATTATTGAGCCAGATGGATGGGGCATAATCAAATTCATCAGAAAAAGCGATGCTTTGCGCAAAATCCACATTGGCCCCCCGGGCAAGCCCCATCAGAGAGCTCCGTAATGGCCCCGGCAGAGATTTTTGGGCCCAACCGGCCATTTTATTGGGGAGTCGCTTAAGAGTGGAGCGCAGTACGGTGCCAGTATGGTTTCGAATGCCCGTTTTCCAACTGGGAAAAAACCTGAGGTAACCATTTTGGTGAAGCCAACGATTGATATAGACCGCGAGGGTGGATGCTCCGCCGAAGCCGTGGTCGCTTACCACCATAATTCTTCCGCTTGAAGCAAGCCGCTTCTTTAATTTTCCAACCAGAACATCTAAGCGTTGATAAACCAGCGAGATGGCGTCCATAGGCACTGTGTCTGGGCGCCGCGGAGAACCAAGGTCATGCCAATGCCAGAAGTGGTGGGCCACTGTGTCCGAGGCTTGGAGGTGAACCATAAATAGGTCCCATGGCTCCTTGGTAAAGAGATTTAAGATGGTCTTTTCTTTTTCAGCTAAATCACTGAGGATGCAATCTACGGCGCCTCGCAGAAAATTGGTGGAGGCTTGATGTTCGTTAAATACATTGTAGCCCCAGCCCCCGGCTGCTTGAAGCGTTGAAAATGCTTCGGGTGGGGACACCGCCTCTGGGCCTGCTCGATTGGGGCTTGGAGAATCGAAGCCTGCAACGCAGATTCCGTTTAATGGCTCGGGAGGGTACGTACCGGGAACCCCAATGGTGCAGACTCGATACCCTTGCTGCGATAACCGCCAGGCAAAGGTGGGTAGTTGGCGTAAAACGCCGGAGCCCGGTGTGAGGCTATAACTCCCTTTTGTGCGGACAAAAAGGTCAACGACGCCATGCTCACTAGGAAGCGCGCTGGTTAAGAAGGACGTCCATGCTGGCAGTGTTGCTGTGGGGATTGTTGAGAGAAGATCCCCATGCCAACCCTCCTGAAGTAAGGAGGAGAGATTAGGGAGCAGGCCCTTTTCCACAAGGGGCTTGATGATGTTGAATGTACCTCCGTCTAGGCCCAAAACCACCGTAGGATGCTTTGCACGATGGGTCATTCTATATAACCCAAGGACCGTAATTCCGCCTCGGCTTCCGGATCGAGGTCGCGTTGCTGAGGCAACACTCCGCCTTGCTGCGAAGCGTGTTGTTGCTTCGTCAGAGCAGTTTGGAGGGGGGTTATATCTTTTTCTAGAGGCGTTTTCTCTCGGGGGTCCTGATCTAAATCATAGTATTCAATTGGAGAAAGGCCGCGAGGATTTTCTTCATTGGCGAGAATCAACTTAAGTTTCGGCGAACTTGAGAGTCGAATGCTTCTTAGAATATTTCCTTGATGGTCCTCTTCGGCAATCGTGTGCGACGGAGGTAGAGAATTACTGAGAAGGTCCCTACCTTCCCATTCTGCCGGAGCGGTTAAACCTAGCATGCCGGCAATGGTTGGCGCGATGTCAATTTGCCGGGCAAGGTCCGTCCGGACCCCTGATTGTTGAGATTGGGTCTTGATCAACAAAGGGAGCTTGAGTTGTTCCTCATAGAGGGTAACGCCATGATAAAATCCGCCATGCTCGTTAAACTCTTCGCCATGGTCAGAAGTTAGAACGATAGCCACGTTATCGAGGTTGCGTTTTTTGAGCTCATCGAGCAATGAACGAAAAGCTGCATCGAAGCGCCCTACGTCTTCTTGGTAGGCCGATTGCATCTTTGAAGCCATATCGGGCGTAGGGTGTGGGGTCGACACTCGGGCGATGCTCGTGCCGTCCGAAGCGAAATAGGGGTCATGTGGCTCCATATAGTGAAGCCACAAAAAGAAGGGCTTAGATGGGTCCATAGAATCCAAGATGGCTAAACCATTTTGGTTAACCGTAGGGGCTTCTTGGTAGAAATGCCTCGCTTCTCTGTTGGCCGAAAGGAGCTTCTCCCGAAGCAGGCGATACACATTGTAGGCGGCGAGACGGTTGGCTCTTGCGGGGGCCCCGAGATATCGATCTGGGGGCAAATAGGCATAATGGTCGAAGCCTTGGGAAAAGCCATAACTCTCCTCAAGGTTATAATTCGTGACCACCGCTCCGGTTTGAATTTTCTTCTTTTGGAGGACTTCAGCCAGCGTGGTTAATTGCTCCGGCAGTGCGTCTGTTTTGCTAATCGTGTTGTGGCCACTAGCGTGGCGAGAGGCGTGGATGCTAGCCATTGCGGGCTTGGTCCACGAAGCTTGGGCACTCATATCGGTAAAAATAATATTACCCTTGCCGAAAGCATCGAGAGTTGGTGTTGGCTCCGAGCCCCCATAGATTCCAAGGGCATCGGCTCGAAGGGTGTCGACTACTATAAGGATTACTCCCTGGTTTGGTGGTGTTTTATTTTCCGGTATTTTTAAAGCGGGCGAGGTTCCGCTGCCCTGGGCCAAAATGGTGAAGCCGACAATAGTTAAGCAAGGCGTTAAGAGGGCCGTCGCTTTTTGTTCGAAAAAAAGAGCAATTGGCCGACTTATCCCAAAAAGCACAATGCCCGTAATAGCCGCGAGCGCAATGGCTAGCGCGGCTGCCTTGATTCCTGCTCCGGGAGCTTCTTTTAATATGTCCCTAAGCAAAACAAAGCGCCCAAGTACGGCGAATGACAAACTAACACTGCTGCTCAGACCCCAGGCCCAAAGGCTCTTGGGTGGCTTTGGGAGTACTAGTCGCAGTGCGGCGGCGGCGCCGAGGCCCGTAATGGCCCAAATAGTCCCATAAAGCAGGCCGCTGTATAATAGAGGAACTTCACGGTAAAGACCTTCGCTTATACCAACGAGCAGACCGCCCAAAGCGGTGCCTGCGGCGAAGGATATTGGGGAAGTGGATTTCCATTGCATGCAGGTGCTTTTAGTGTCGGTTGCTCCGAAAAGCAACTTTGGCAATGCCCCTTTTTGGATACAAGTTCTTAGCTCTGATCTGCGTCAGAGTGAGTTCCTAATACTTGGCATTCGCCAAACTCAGAATTTTACGCATACAAAGAACCTAGTTAGGCAGGCTTGTGGGCTCTTGGGTTAAGGTATAGGGAGTTTCCTGCCGTGAGGAGCACCAAAAAAGAGCTCCTTATTTTTTGGCGGCTT
>CAXGXL010000161.1:0-7287 GCA_964013555.1 uncultured bacterium | reverse complement strand
CTGACCGACTCAAACGCGCTCATCTCTTTGCCCGATTAGTGCTCAAAAACAAAAAGCTCAAAAAGCTATTTGGCAATTTAGATGAAGCCGACCTTGAAGAAATGTTCGGGTTGATTGCAGAGCAACTCGACGGATCACCGTTTTTTGCTCAGCTTCTAGACGATGTTTGCGAAGAAACCCTCAAAACCACGAGCCAATAATGGATTCAATAGACAAAAGTGAAGCAGGGAAAGCCGCTAAAGGGTCTTCGAAGCAGCCAAGTATAGATTTCAAAGATAAACGTGCCGTCGCAGAGCAGTACATGCCATACGTCCGCTCCATCGCGGGCAAAGTCAAAAAAAAGGTTTCGCAAGACATCGATTATGATGATCTTGTTGAATACGGCGTTATTGGCCTCTTGGAGGCATCAGATCGATTTGATCCGAATGTTGGCGCCAATTTTATGACCTTCGCGTACTATCGAATCCGCGGAGCAATCTACGACGGCCTTCGGGGAATGGGCTGGATGAGCCGCACTGAATACGCCAAGGCTCGTTTCGAAGAACGAGCCAATGAGTACTTGGCCGAAGTAGCCTACGCCGAGGAGAGCGGTCAAAAAGTTCCGGAAAATCCCTTTGAGCAAGCCATTGAGACCCTGACAACCGTCGTCCAAGGCCTGGCATCGGTATACCTGACCTCTCTCGACAGCGCCGAAGCTATTCAGGTCGAAGACGATAAAATGCTTCCTGAAGAGGCATTGGGGCTTGAGCAAGCCCGTGCATTGGTACGGAAAACGATCTCCAAACTTTCAGATCAAGAACGCAAACTGCTCGAAATGTACTACTACAAGGACATGAGTCTTCAAGAGGTAGGCGAGCAATTGGGGCTCTCTAAATCTTGGACCAGTAGACTTCATAGTCGAGTTATCGACAAACTGCACAGAATGCTTGTGGATTCAATAGGTTAGGTTATTTTGGTTCAAGATCTCACATTACAAACTCATTAAAAAAAAACAGCCAACTTGCACACTTAACGCTAATGTTGAGAGAATAAACCCTAGAACCCTTGAAAAGAGATTACCGGACGGTGAATTTTTGGACAAATGGAGACCCAAATGACGGATCCGATTAGCGGCGGCATGGGAGCAGCTGGAGAGCTCCTCAAGGAAATGCAGGAAGCTCAAAAAGAACTCCAAAAAATGGAGCAAGGACAAGGTCCCGGCAAGACGGGCAATTTCCAAGACACATTTCAAAGCCAACAAGCCCAAGCTCCCCAACAAGCTCAAGCCATAGAACCTACCGCAAAGTCGCCTAATGTACTTCTGAACGCGAAGGTCAACGCAATGTCCCCGTCTACACAAGTCGGTGCTACAGCGCGAACTCAACGATCCCAAATGGCAAGTATGATCGAGGGCTTAGTCAATGGACAAGATAAAATGACTCAAATCATGGATTTAGCCATGTCCAACAAAAAAATGGGTCCACAAGAATTACTGGCCATGCAAGCTGGGGTCTACCGCTTTTCCCAAGAACTCGAATTGACCTCAAAAGTGGTAGAAAAGGCCACCAGTGGCATCAAACAAACAATGAACACTCAAGTTTAATTGAATTGGTTGTTCTCAAACTCAACGTGACAAGAAAGCGGGCCTTTGGCCCGTTTTTTTTTGCGTTTTTCCTCAATTGCAAATACCTACTTGGCTAGGTTAGCGTTTCGTAATCGTTGAATTTTCAATTAGAGATAGGGGTTGCCTTAGATCATGCGAACCAAACTTATGAGTCATCGACATTTTGTATTTGTTCTCGCTATGGGACTTCCCTTAGTAGGCTGTTCGGTTGAAACTGTAGTCAGTAGACTAACCGAAAAAGAAGCCAATACTATCATCGAACTGTTCGCTGATAATCAGATTGAATCCACCAAAGGCGTCATCGACACCGGCCGGGAAGTTCATCACTCGATTTCAGTTTCATCCAAGAAGCGACTCGAGGCAATTCGGCTTTTGAATTTGCATGAACTCCCTCGACGCAAAGACAAGGGATACAGCGAGATTTTCTCTGAGTCGGGTCTGATCCCAACATCAGCAGAAGAAAAAGCAAAAAAACTCGCAGCCCTCGAAGGCGAAATTCAAAAGCAGCTCAAATTGATCGACGGTATCTTGGATGCGCAAGTCCAAATCGTTATTCCAGAAACCACAGCCCTACAAACGGCCGAGGACCAAATAGCGCCAACGACTGCTAGTGTAACAATCCGGTATCTGCCTGGAGCAGGAGGAACCAAGCCAATCAGTGAGGCACAAGTGCAAACACTCGTCGCAGCCGGAGTTGAAAAACTTACCGCGGACAGAGTGTTCCCCCTTATGACCCCTGTTCGAAAATCCGAAGATCTAGGACTCGCAGATACAAAAGCGACCGCCGTGGTGGGAAATTCATGGCTTGCAAAATACTCGGCGAAAACGGTGAATACACTTACAGTCGTCATTCTAGCAATTATCCTAGGGCTTTCACTTCTGCTCTTATTTGGGCAAGTTAAATTACGAACGGTTCGGGGGCGCTTGATTCGATTGCAAAACGAGATCTCGAAAGCGCGTCGTAAGTCTAGTTCTGAAATCCTCCCACCTAGTGCATCCTAAGCGCTTGCCATAATCAAAACATGCACCCTTTTTTCGAGTCACTAAGCGAAAAAGAAAGCATGCTATTGCTAACCACCCTTACAATTGGGGGTAGCAATGACACTGAACTTTTTCAATATCTCCCCACCGAAAGAGCCAATAGACTCCAGGAAAAAGCACAAAAGCTACTCGAAATTCCTGCGGATAAACGCATTGCGTTTATGGTCAAAGAAATGAAAGCCGTCCTCCATTCCCATGAGCTAGAGGGAATAGAGATGATAGATCCCTCCTGGCTAGTTCACGAACTCAAAGGAGAACGTCCACGGGTAGTGGCGACGCTTCTTGTCACTCTTCCCCAACCCACGGTTCGCTCCATACTAAGACGTCTACCAAAAGGCATTAGAGAATCATTACCTCCCAAAGCTGAAATCAAGAAAACTCCGAAATCCGTCACCAAAACTCTGCGCCAGATTTTTGACGCCCGTTTTGTATCAATGCCAACCAAATGCCGCAAAGTGTTCAACTACTCGCAACTCATTCACCTTGACCGAAAGGATATCCAAAAACTTCTCTATAGCTTGGGTATGAGTGAATTGGGTCAAGCCTTCGTTTCCGTAGGCCGCCAAGCCCTCGTAGATTTATGTCGACGCCTTCCCCGAGAGCAAGCAGAAGCATTGGTTATTGAAACCAAACATGCATCGGCCCACGTCCAAGAAGCTGAACTGCGAACCGCTCAACGCTTTTTGTCCCGCGTAGCTATGAATTTTGAAAACACTACTGAGTTTTTCCACAAAGCCGGAATCTGGCGCATAGCTAAATCAACCATTACCGAACCCACCCATTTTCACCTGCAGCTCCAGCAACGCTTACCACGTGAACCAGGACTCTTATTGGGTGAATATATGGAAAAAGCTCGAGAAATGGACGACCTGACTTCGGAAATTGTTCATAGATTTCAAGACTCTTTACTGCTCCGAATCCAAGAACTTGCTAAAAAGCAATCCATTGATAACCGATGGGCCGAAATGCAATTTCACTTTCACAACCCCGAGTTAATTGTTCCACCGGATCTCGACGGTCCAGCAGAAGAAGCCGACGAACAATTTGAGAACTAAGTGAACTTCTTTGAGATGATTATGAGTTTTATAGCACTCACTTCTTTCCCATTCCCACATCCCGTGGCAAGATTCATCTATGGGTAAAGTAATAAAAAAAGGAAGTGCGGACGTATCGTCCCTAAGTGTGGAACCAACGGTAGGAGACTCTCCCGTACGAAGAGCACCAATTATCGACAAGAATACCTACGAAGCCCGCTCCGAAGCCAAGGAGATAAAGGAACGAGCACAGCAGGAGGCCGAGCAACTCTTAGAACAAGCCCGTCAACAAGCACAGGAGCTTCAAGAACAAGCCCGAGAAGAGGGGTATCAAACAGGAAGAAGTGAGGGAGTTTCTGAACTAAGCGAAGCAGTTGCCGAAGCCAGTTCCCGATTGAGGCAAGTTGAAACGCAGCTTACCTCTCAACTCACCCAAGTTACCATCGCCATAGCTCGCAAAATTTTGGGAAGAGAACTCCAGTCTAGCCCAGAGATGGTCGTGAAAATCGTTCAAAACGCACTCTCGGAGAAAGCGCGCCAAAGACAAGAAATTAGCCTCCGAGTAAATCCTGAGGATTTTGAAGTGATTCGCGAAAACAAAGCGCAACTCTTGGAAGTTCTGAGCAGAGCGAAAGAAATTAGCATTCGTGAAGACAGTGAGGTAGAGCGGTTTGGAGTCGTAATTGAAACTGATGCCGGAACAATTGACGCACAGCTAGATAGTCAACTGGCCATCTTTGAACGGGTTCTTCAAAATCTAGGATAACTCTATGGAGTCTACCGCCCCTATTATTGATCTTAGCAGTTTTATTGAAGCGGTAGAAAAAGCCGAATCAATAACAGTTAAAGGGAGAGTAACCGAAGTCACAGGCTTGGTTATCAAGGCGAAAGTTCCTGGCGTACGCATTGGAGAAGTTTGCTTTATTGAGGGAACCAGTGCCAATCAAGTTGTCTGCGAAGTGGTTGGCTTTCGGGACGAAACCGTTATGCTAATGCCTTTAGGCGAAGCTCATGGCATCGGCCCAGACAGTGAAGTCATTGCATCAGGAAAACCGTTTTCTATTCGTTGCGGCTGGGGCCTACTCGGCCGGATTCTTGATGGACTAGGACGCCCCATAGATGGTGGTGCTCCCCTTATTGAGATCCCTGAGCTCGAAGATTGGCCGGTTGATCGAGAATGTCCAGATCCAATGAAGCGAATGCGCATCACGGAATCTATTGCCATGGGAGTTCGAGCCATCGATGGATTACTCACCGTGGGCTTAGGACAACGAATCGGTCTATTCGCGGGCTCAGGTGTAGGTAAATCAACCCTAATGGGACAAATAGCCCGAAATACCGAAGCAGAAGTGGTTGTGGTCTGTCTGATTGGGGAGCGGGGTCGAGAGGTTCGGGACTTTATTGAAGAGTCTCTAGGGGACGAGGGAGTAGCTAAATCGGTTATGGTCGTAGCAACATCCAACGCCCCTTCCTTGGTGCGACTCAAAAGCGCATTTGTCGCAACTGCAATTGCCGAGTGGTTTCGCGACCAAGGAAAAAAAGTACTTTTTATGATGGATAGCTCAACTAGATTCGCCCGGGCTCAACGCGAAATAGGGCTAGCCATTGGAGAGCCACCGGCCAGACAAGGTTATCCTCCAAGTGTATTTTTTCAGATTCCGCGGCTCATGGAGCGGACGGGAAACAATGAAACTGGATCGATAACCGCTCTGTACACCATTTTGGTCCAAGGGGGTGATATGGACGAACCTATCGCCGACGAAGTACGCGGTATATTGGATGGGCACATTATTCTCAATCGCGAGCTTGGAGCTCGAAATCACTGGCCTGCTATTGATATACTTCCCTCCCTCTCCCGAGTCATGGCCTCAGTTGCTGGGGACGAACACAAAAAAGCAGCCAGCCACATGCGTGAAGTTCTGGCCAACTACGAAAAACAAAGAGATCTCATTTTACTCGGAGCCTATCAATACGGAACCGATTCGAAAACCGACTATGCTATAGACAAAATTGAGGAGGTCGAGACCTTTCTAAAGCAAGGCCTAAAGGAGTGCGACGACTTTGAAACCACCATCGCTAAGCTCACTCAAATGTTCTCTGACGTAGAATAAGGACGTCGATGCCTAAAAAAGAGCAATACCGGCTTCAAACCCTTTTAGGGCTCCGAGAGAATACGAAAAACGAGGCCGAGCGTCATTTAGGTGAATGTCTAGCTGCCCTCGAAAAAGAAAAAGAGCGCCTGGAATTCATGGAAAAAGAACTGCAACAAATGGTGGCAAAACGGACCGCCCGCATCCGAGAGTATTCGGAAAAGCAAATGCGCGGTGAAATGAGTGCTCAAGCTGTTATATCGGCAAATTCTTATATTGAACGACTCAAAGAACAAGAAGAGGCTCAACAAGAAGCCATCGACGGACAACAAGAAGTCGTTAATGCCCGTAAAGCAGATGTAAAAGATGCACGTGATAAGTTAATTGTTGCCAACCAGGATCTCAAAGCCCTCGAGAAACACAAAGAAAAGTGGGAAAAGAAAATCAAGCGAGAAGCTCAAATGAAGGAAGAAGAGGCACTTGATGAACTGGCCCAAACCATATTCCTCAACAAAGACCGCGATTAACTGTCTGAAATTATTCACAAAAAAAAAGAACCCAAGCGCGCTAGTCCCGAATATGTAATCTTAGCAAAGAGGGTCAATCCCTATAAGGAGATCGATAGAGATGAGTCGGGTTCGGGAAAATCAACAAAGGGAAGCGGAGCGTGTTGCTGAACAAAAGCGCCTCGAAAAGGACAACGCGAGAAAAGACCAGCAGAAAAACGAACAATTTGCTCGCACCCTCACGGGAAAGCGCCAAGCCCAAACGAAAGCCCAAACCGGGCAAAAGCAAGTAACTCAAAAGCACGACAATCCTGGCCAAAAAATAGCAAAACAAGCTGCCGGCCAAAGCGCGCTTTTGGCCAGGCAAGGAATTGCCAGCAACCAATTTGCAGCAAAACTCGCTCAAACGGGCTTTCAAGCGGTCACCCAAACGAAAGCCGAAGGCTCGAATCGAAACGAGGATATTCGCGAAACGAAGGATGCAAACGAAAAGCAAAACAAGGTTGAACGCAAAGAGGAGGGTAGTCGGCAGGATAAAGTAGAGAAAATCAGTCGAGACGACTCCCAAGGCGGTGGCAATGGAACAATGAGCGGCGAGAGTGAATCCGAAAATCCCCAAGACAATCCTGCCGCCGCACTTGCGACTAACCAAGCGGAGGGGCCAAAAACAAGTCAAGGGCCTACTCACAGTGCTCCGAAGCTCCCCGAAGCCTTGATTCACGAATTGGTCAAACGAGTCTTAGTAGGATGCGATACCGAAGGGCTCAGCCAATTCCACATCGAATTCAAGAATGAAATTCTTGGAGGAGTTCGACTCGAAATATCCGCTGACGCCGGAAAAATTAAGGCAAAATTCGTTACTGAAGACATCAATGTGGGGAGGCTTCTCAAAGCCAGTGAAGGGCAACTCGCTCGTGCGTTTGGGCATAAAGGCCTTCAGCTAGAGCGACTTGAAGTCGAAGGTCCGTAGTGCTAGCGTTTCCTCGGCTGAGGGTGAATATCACCTATAGCTT